>NZ_JAWDJI010000001.1:0-16851 GCF_032465655.1 Paenibacillus sp. 3LSP
GTAAATCGGTTGCGTCTGCGCTTCCGATCTCTGGCCCCACTCCGTATCTACTAGCCAGTCCGAGATACATTAAATCCGCCAACTGTGCATCAGTGGCATTAAGACGATCCCCCAACACAGGATATCCACCACGAGCATCAACTACCTCAGCACTGCTGTCTCCATCAGCAATAATGTCATTGACTCTGGTGTACAAATTATCTAATCCTTGTTTAACATTCGCGGCACCAGCGACTAGACCGGTATACGTGATGTTCTGCGCTGGATGCGCTGTAGTGGACGCTTCGTGTGCGTCAATGTCAGCCTGTGCCGCGCTCGCCGCTCCTGCTGCTGCGGAAATATTAGCATCACGTATCGCTAGTTGCTGATCAACATATGTTTTGCTAGCTGCATTCTGACCGGTTAAGGTAGCTGGAACTACACCGCCATCCTTAAACTGTTGCGTTATATTTACGCTCGCTTGCGTCATGTCCACACCCCCATAACATCTTCAATAACAGGGTAATCCGGGGTTTCATCGTTGGCTTTGTGAAACTCCGTAATCAACCCGTTGTACTTGCTTGTAAAGTTGTTGACCATCGTCACATCGTTGTACGCCTCTGCAATTTGAACTAGTGCGCCGTAGACTAAGAGTAGATGAAAGTCTTTGTCCAGGTCAGGAACCACCGTTAAATCCTCTGCCGTGAGCTCTGTAGGAGATACGTAATAGAACAGCGACATGCCACCCGGTACGTCTTTGTCAGGCGTTGGGTAAATCCCTATCCCATCCTTGCCAACAAAGTAATAGAACGGGATGTTCGATTCCTTTTTGCTGTCCTGGTAAATGTATTCCTGTCCCTCTACGACCACATCAGAAAGGTTTGTCCGAGGGAATGGAAGCGTATAGGCGAACACATCCTTTTGCAGATCGTAAATCGCCATGGTTTTAACCCGGAAGGTTGTCCGGAATAATTCGTTTTGGATTAGGTTGATCTTTCGTATCACGCTGTCATTGGACATGTTATGAGGATATTTCTCCGCGATTTCTTCCAGGATCTCTTGCAACGTCATTGTCTCACCCCTTAAATAGACAAAAAGCCCCTGTCGGGGCCGGTTGTCACATTACTTTTACTTCTTTTTTCACGCTGTCATCAATCCGTTGATTGATTTCCAACGTGCGTTTGTACGAATCGCGCCAGATTTCAGCGATTGCGACCGGAACCTTGGTAGGTACATCACGCGGCACTGTATAGATCACGCCGTTGAATCCGATCGGAACGACTTTATCATTTGGGTTTAACGGATCTCCCGGGATCGTAATCTCCACTTTTTCCATTTCCTTCAACTGTTGAGCGACTGATTTTTCATGTTTTGCAGCCAGCCGTTCCAAAGATTTCTCATCAAGCGCCATTTCTTCTTGTACCGTTTTTCTTGGTCCTGCCATGTTATTTCCTCCTTAAGTTAAAGGGAGCCCGTAGGCTCCCGCAGTTTTTTTATGCAGTTGCTCCAGATTCCAGACGTACAATTGCGAGTTCTTGCAGACGAACTGCAGCAAAAGCGCATTTCCAAGCGACCGTATTAAACTGGTTGAGCGGATCCGCAGAACCAGCAGAACCGGCAGGGTGAACGATGATCTCAGGTTTAACGCTACCCTCAATATCTGGGATTCCGTATGCCCCACGTCCAAGGAAAATCGTGCCATACACATCTGCATCATTGGCGCCGGATTCTGGGAATACAACACCGTTGTCTACCTCGTAGAACCGGATACCGTACAAGCGTCCGATAGAACCATCACGGAAGTCAGACGTTGCATTCTCAATGTTTGCTTTCTTCCATTCATCCAGTTGCATCAGGTCCATAGCAACGTCAGTATGAACGAGCGCTACATAGTCCGTACCACCGTTCGGCAACCGGATCGGTTTTACTTTGTTACGTTTCAAGGTGCGGCGAGCTTTCAGAATATCCAGTGCGGTGATTTTATCAGTCGCTTCGATTGCTGCACGGGACGTTTTGCCACCTGCATACATAACGTTTGTACCGGCAGACAGTACATCACGAACAATCACGTCAATGGATTCCCCTGCGTTCTCACCCATCAGTTCCGCAACTTCGGTCATCAGCGGATCGTAACCGGCAAGGTTGATAAATTCAGAAATCTTCGTCCAGTTACCGTATTCTTTTACAACCGCGTTGATCGCTGTAATATTAAGGTCCACGCCGTCCGGGGTTACACCTTCAGTCAGCGCAGTTGTTACTACGTTCAGAGAGTTCAAACGACGGAAATTTGTAGTTGCACCCTTACGTTTTGGAATGTTTTTCTTTTCCCCAAACTTGGTCCATACCAATTCTGGAATCAGACGTTCCAGCATAGCATCTTGATAATATGTGTGTTGCTCCGCTGTCAGCGCGTTTACACCAACGCCAGTGTTATAACCTTGTACATTTGTTGCCATAGTTTATCATTCTCCTTATCTTTCGCCTCGCTTCACAGCCTCCCGGAATGCTCTACGTTCCTCCGGTGACATTGCTGCATATCCGCCCGGATGGTCAGGAGCATCCGCTCCGAGAGAACCGGTTGCGCTTTCGGCGTTTTGTTGTAGTTTTCTCACAGCGTCTTGCTGTGCTTGTAAAGTAGCAGTTTTTACTCTTTCGTCATAAGTGACAATCTTATAAGCGTCCTCCAACGAATACCCGCGTTCTGCGGCACATTGGATTACAGCCTGTTTGTGTTTTGCGAAGTCAGGAAAGTTAGTCGTATCGCTTTCCATTGCGGAAATTTGCGCTTCGACCTTACGTAACGCCTCCTGTTCTTCGATTGTTCGGAGTTTTGTTTCATACTCCTTAAGCTTTTGATTCAGTGGTTGGAGATGATTACGGATTACATCCTCATCAACCCCTAATTTCTCAGCTTCTTCCTGGATGCGTTTGTCCATTTCAGCCTGTTCTAAGGCTTGCATGTAGCTGTCGTGGTCGGGATAGCCGTAAAATCTTGCAATTCGGTCGAGATTTTGCTGATACGTCTCAGCTGCCTTGGCTTTTTCAGCATATTCCTTCTCTAATTGCTGCCGGATTTGTTCCTCTCGCGCTTTCAGAGCCTTGGCAAAGCCTTTTTCATCGTTCTGAGCGGCGACCTCAGACTGTTCAACGCCCGTATTTTCTTGTTCCTGTACTTGTTCAGTCGTTTCTTCGGTTGGCTGTGTTTCCTGTACCTCGGCGACAGGTACGTCTTCAACGCCCGTTTGTTCAAAAACCTGATCTTCCACGGTAACTCCTCCTTGTTATGCGGCGACCATAACGATTCAACGCCCGAAATTGGGTAAAGCAAAGGCCCAACGCTGCACTGCGAAGGGCCCGTATTACATATTGACTAATGCTGGTTGTTGCGGCGGCATCGGTTGTGCCGGCTGTGTCATGGCTTGTTGATTCATAATCACCTGACCGATCAGCTGTAATTGCTGTTGCGGCTGCATCTGATCGAACATAGCCTTTTCCTGCGGCTGCATACTGTTCACAAACTGCTCGATTGTTCCGACAATGCCTTTCTGCTCGTCTAGTTCCTTTTGTAGTCTGTCACGGTAAGGAACAACATTCTTCGGTGCGTACTTCAGGAACTGCTCAAACGTGATGTAGCCGGACTTCAAGAAATCCTGCAAACTGGACAGCATGAGCGATTCAGAATAAGTAGATGATGGCCCCACATCGATACGCAGGTTAAGTGCCGTATCTTTGTAGTCAGCGCCATTAAACAACTCCGAATACTCCTCTCCATCATCATTCCTCAGAATGATTTGTCTCGGAAGATTGTATTTAACCTTCCAAAACTCTTCCCATATGCGGCCTACGTCCTCGATCAACCGATAGAAACGCCGCTTGATGGACTCGATTGGGATTGCCGCAGCCTTTTGCAAAAGCATGATCGCTGTAGCGTTTAGGTCAGCACTTGGTGCCGTACCGGTTGCCGCTTCGTCTGCCCCGGTCATTTGCCGGGTAAAGTCCAAAATGGACTCCACAAGGTTTATTGCAGTATTCGGAATGGATGCTGGCGTAAGATAGCGTACCCCCTCTCCTGACCCAGGAGGCGATTGGTCCTCAATAATCTCGCCGGGCGAGTTCGTAATCTTGCTTGGGTCGATTGCGCCCTTCTTGTAAACCACCTTAGGCCATCCTGTAAGCTGCACAGATAGGATCTGCATGGCTACAAGTGTGTTGATAGCCTTCTGGTTAGGGATAAGCCCCTCGGTATCTCCTACGCCAAATATGGACTTCTTACGGCGCTCCCATTGCATGACCGCAATCGGGTATAGTCGCATTCCGGTGTCAGTGTCCTTTTTGATCGTGATGCCCGATGCGACTTTGCAAAAGTGGACTGTACCGTCCTTACGCCAGTACTTTGTCAGCACCGTGACTTTACTGCTGTCGTTGAGCTCAACCATTGCCATGTCGTAACCCTGATCTTGCGTATCCTTATCCGGTTTAATCTGCTCGACCATCTCATTACTCAGTCCGTTAGCCTTGGCGTATGCCTTCACGTTATCGACCATCTCACGGCTGCTAATGATGATGTACGGCTGTTTCTGCACCTTACGCTGTTGCGGGTTGCCAGGGAAAAAGTTAATCGGGTCGATAATCTCCCCTTCCATTTCGCCTACCCACGGAAATCTAGTGCCTCCTTTTGCGTCAGCGTCCCAATAGTAGTGCCAGATCCCGGTTCCGGTGTTTGCAGCAATGTCCAGACCTTCCTCGTTAAGTTCGTCCTGCTTGATACGCTCCCAGGTAGCTTCCGAAAAGCGGCTAAATAAATCACCTGTGTCGATCTGTTCCTGATTAACCTCTGTTTCGTCATCCTCTTGCAATGAGAAGATCATTTTGATTTGCTCGCTCATGACGTTGGCAACCTTATGGGACTCAATCATTTTAATGACGTTGAACACAGGTCGTGGTAAAGCCTTGGTCTTTTGCGTAGCAGCAGGCCACTGATCCCCAGCCTTAAACCTTTCATACTCGGGCCACTTATCAATAAAGCCCATCCTACGCTTGTAAGACAGGCCATCTTGATACTGCTTGTTCACTTCCCTTGCGGTCATGTCTGCCGCTTCTGTAACTGCCATCATGCACCTCCTTCCTTAGGCGATCCATTAAGCCATTCGTTAATGAGATTAGCAACCTCTTCCTTTTGAGCCGGTGACATTGGCTTAGCCTCGCCTATAAACTCCCGCATCTTGGCGTTGATAAGCTTAATTGTGTCCTCTTCAAGGTTGGGGAGTTTGAGTAGTTCCCCCAATGTAGATACTTCGTCTACCACGATATATACTCACCTCCAGTATGTTCCTCTGTGCGGAATGGGAATGGTGTTTCTGCTGACGTTGGTTCTGGCAGATCACCGCTAAAATAAATAAACCGATGTAGCGCCTGAGACATGGCGTCTACTTGATCGTCGTGCTTACCATTCGGGAAGCTCGCTGCTTCCTCGACAAAGTCATGTACCCATTCAGCATGTCTCGGTAGATAAACATTCCCGCTTTCGATATATGCTGACACCGCATTAACCCGGGCAACCTTGCCGCCTTCAGGATTAACCGGTATGATACCGCCAATCTCACGTTGTAACGTGGATATGATCGCTGAACCATTGGCCTTGTCCTCAACCAATTTCCATGTGGCGTCTGGATGCTTATTGTGCATGTTCCTGATCGTCTGTATTGTTGCCATGAAGTTCATTTTGGCTCGTACCTGTTCGATCAAGTACATGTCTGCCCTGTTCTTGCCCCAAACTTGGATAACCACATAGTCACTGTCGTCACTATCCTTGAATGTTGCATCTATGCTTATGAGCTTGGACGCCATGTGTGGCAATACATCGTAATACTGCCACCAGTGACGTTTCAGCATGTTACCCTCTTGGCTGGTTGGTCGCCCCTGATATAGAGCATTGAATGACGATGGGTAGCCCTTACGCACCTCAATAAAGTCATAGCCATAACGTTCAGGCCAAAGCGGTTCCCCCGGTTGCCTGCCTAGCATGTCGTATTCTTCTGCCTCTAACGGCAAGTTGATGATCTGCCACGGTAACGGTTTCGCATACTCGGGATTCCTCAATCTACCGCATAGATCATCTTCATGCCAGCGTGTCATGATCAGTATCACGATGGCTCCCGGATGGATCCGCGTTGAAATCGAATCCTGCCATTCTTGCCAATGCTTTTCGCGTATGGTCTCAGAGTTAGCCTCTTCACGGTTTTTGATCGGGTCGTCTATGATAATGCAATCGCCCCAGGATGATCCGGTAACACCGGACATGATACCGCGCGACATCATACCGCCACGCGTTTTCTGCCCGTTTACAGCTATGGCCCATTCACTCTTTGACTGTGTATCTCTCGCAACCTCAACGCCAAAAAGCTCCAGACCGTAACGCTGGATCTTATCTTTATTCCTGCCACCAAACTTCTCAGCAAATCCCTCGTTATAACTTACCTCTATCACACCTTCATTAGGAAAGTGACCTAGAAAGTAGCTCGGGAATGTCTCGGTAATGTGCATGGACTTTCCATGCTGCGGCGGCATCGAGATTTGATAGTATTGCGTTTCCATCGGAATCTCGCCGGCAAACATCTTGTGTCGCTTAACGATTGCATCATTTAGCATCCTGCAGATGAATTCTCCGTGCCGCGTGTACGTGTAAAGAGATCCATGCGTATATCTCACATACTCGTAATAATCATGTGCTGCTTTATATTTATCCTCTGCCTCCAGAAGTGCGATGAGTTCAAGTTCCTCGCTTACGGATAAGCTCATCAATTCTCGCCCTCCGTTCTTCTGGCGTCATGTTGGTTACATCCGTGTTCATGTTGTGGTTAGTCGCTTCAACCTGTTGCTTATCGGTCCATCCTAATTGTTTCAACGAAAAAACGGCCATTGTTGGGTTATACTCCCCGATCAATGTACCGCGCTCCAGCCTTGCTTCTTTTTTTGCTATAGCGATTTTTCTTAGAGTGGAAAATTCGTCTTTATCGTAGATCAGTGTCTTGTCAATCTCATTCTGATACGCAAATTCAGCGATGATCGGCAATTCCGTTTCCCTGATGTATTCCCTGAACTTCTCAACGAGCTCGCTAATATGATCATCACTGTATTTTGGATTTCTACCAGCTGAACCTTTCTCCACGACTTCATCCATGTCGATAATTACATCCTTTACCTTTCTCCATGAAAGCCCTGTTTCTTTAGCGATGGCGTTCGTTGTCTTACCCTCGGCTAACAGGGCCTGTATGCGTTCCTTTTTTTCTGGCGTGACCCCTGTTGCCATACTCTCACTCCCTTTCAGTGGTAATATCCTTTGCCTATGGCACTTAATAAGCCACGGACATAATCATTAGTTGTCGGGTAATCGCTTATGATCAGCTTAGTTGGTGGTACCACCTTAAACGGTTCTTTCTTTACCTCCGTTAGTTTGGAGTATAGGTATAGTTCTTGAGGTGTTCCTTCGAGTGTTCCGTCTTTATGTAACTTCATAACAATTCCCCTTTCCGGCCCCCGCTTCGCTGTGATGATTCGGTCGCATCGATGGCCTCCGGCCTTCTTGCACACGTTTCTCATATGCCGCCACAAGATGCATAGCAGATGGTTCAAAAAACTTTAGCATATCTCCGGTGTACTCTCGGCGGATACGCTCCAAATTTTCTTTTGCCCTTTTTAGCATCTTTTCGTCGTGCGTCATGGTACAACTCCTTGCGATCAATTCATAAATAAGTCGATGCAGTTGATAATGAGTGTAGCCAATAGCAATATGAGTGTTACGTTGGCTAGCTTATTACTCATGTCCTCAACTCCTTATAAATAAAAAGAGCAGCATCTCTGCTACTCCCTCTCTGATTCTATAAAGTTTTCAAAATCAATCTTCATCCATGTTGGAACGTCAATCGAGTACGGCGAAACGATTTTCATGATCTTTACACTATGCACGTGTGCCACAATAACATTGCGCTGATCACCATGAACATAAACCGTCTGCTCTTTTTGCAGTATGCTTTTGATTTCCCCTATGCCCAAGTCGATAGAGTGACCTTCAGCAGCGTATTCTTTCGCCTCTGTCGGGTTGGCCTGAACGAATAACTTTCTTCCTTCAAACCATACTTTTGGTATAAACACCGATTATTCAACTCCCTTCACGGAGTATTTTACAACAAAAAAATATGTTTTTTTTGGTTAATATGTTTTTTTTCGGGACGGGTTGCGCGCGTTCGCTGCCCGCCCCATAGGCCAGAAACGGTTAAGGAAATAGTGTGACCCGCGATTGCGCAATCACCGGGGATCATCAACTGTTCCCTATGGTATTATTTTAGCATTTCCCGTGTCGCATTTGTGAGCAATAATGATGCACGAATATTTTTTTAAAAAACTATTGACGCCCGATAACGGGCATGATATATTATAGACAAGCCCGATGACGGGCGCAAAGAAAAAATAAATTGTCGCTCACATTAGTAAGCGACCTGAGGCGAGAACTTTGGTCGGTCCCTCGCCTCTCCATAATACCAAATTAGGAGAGTGTTGAAAATGTACGAGGTAGGAAAGAATGTGAAATTCTTGGATGGCTCAGTTTATGTGGTCGAAAGTTTGTACACACTTTCGCCAGAAGAAATGCAAAAATATGAATTGTACCACGCGCACAGAGTAAGAATGAGAAAAATTAGTGGCCATGGTCCTGAAAAAATCGATTTTGCAGTAAATAGAGGGGAGTGATGAGGTTAAAAATGAATCTGTTAGAACAGATTATGGGAACTGAGGAGGCCGCCAAACTTTGGGGCCTCTCTCAGGACCATATCAAACGCTTGTGTCGTGAGGGAAAAGTAAAATGCATTCGTATAGGTAAAACTTGGGTGTTAGATAAAAATCAGCCTAATCCAGTTCAAAAAAATAGTTGTTGACATAGTCATACAATTGTTGTATGATATAGTCATACAGAAAGAACAGTTAACAACCAATAAGCCGGAGATACCGGATGAGGGGGAAAGGATGAATTGAAATGAAAACAATCAAATTACAATTTGTTGAAACGCAAAAGAATGATCCAATGACTAAAGACACATTCGTAATTGCTGATTCTGATTACAGCGTATCACAGTTTTCTTTCGTCCACGATGCCGAGGATTATGTATTGCCAGAAGGTTATTCTGTTGGCAAGACGGTAACAGGCGAAGTCGCCATATTCGACCACAAAAACGAGCATTGCGAATTAGATGCATACGGTAAAACACCACGCTTATCGTCGGTCACAGGTCAAGTTCTGTTGTCCAAAGCGTCAAAGTAATTCCGCCCCTGGTTGGATTATCAGATGCGGCGAAGGTCCTCGGTTGGGATCGTCGCCGTGTCCAAACTTATCTTAGCCGAGGGGCGTTTCCGGAACCCATCCAAAGACTAAGCAACGGTCCTGTATGGACGCTGCAACAAATCGAGGATTTCAGGGATTCGCGAAAATGAGGAACTGACCAAAGCAAAAACGCCTGACGGAAGTAATCCGCAGGCGTTTTCTTTTTGCAATGACTTACTTTTTATTATTTCAATCCACGCCCGCTAGAAGCGGACGACAAGCGCGTTCGGCACTTCCGTACCGCGCAAATTGATTATAGCATTACCGGTGTTATTTGTAAATATTCTCTTTAAGCCGGTTCTTTAAACGTCCAATTCGGATCAAACATATGGTCAATGTTGTTGATCTCCATGTAATCTTTACTGATCGGGAGCAATGCCTTGGAAAGCTTATTAATTGCCTCTCTGTGCCACCGTCCTACCGTTGTCCGATGCTTGTGCAATATGTTGGCAATTTCATCTAGGTTCATGGTATTTCGTTCTAAGTATTTACGCATGATTACCGTTCTCTGATCATCGTTAAGGACATAATTAACTGCCGATTCAACCATTGTCACGATTCGCGTATAACGTTCCCGGTCATAAGCTGTATCGTATCTACTGATGTGTTTTGGCACTCGCTCGGAATAAATCGGTCTAATATTTGCTGGATTATTTACCGTTTCATCTACACCAAGGTTCATCAGCGCAAACTTATACGATCGGAAATCCGTCAGCAATTTTGTTACCGTGTTATTGTCCATATAGCTACCCTCCTTGTGATAAGGGCAGCTTACGCCGCCCCTTTGATCTCACCAAACACAGCTTTTTCCAACGCCGCTACTCTTTCTTCGAGCGTAAGTGCTTGATCTGCCACTTCTCCGTCCATGTCCCCTTTAGCCATGTCACTGACTGGGGTCTCGGTATCTTCTTCAGTTTGAAACACTGGCGGTGTTAACTCCATCCCTTCCCCAGCGTCCACTTCCACACTCTCTTGAGCAAGTTTGGCTTCGTATTCGGTGCGAAACACTTCCGCCTCTTCGGCGGTAACCTCCCGATACTTCCCTTTTTCGAGATAACCAAATTCGATCTCTTCGCCGGTAGCCGCGAGCTTAGCTGTATATCTGGATTGCTTAAAGTCCAATGGTTCAACGTCATAGATCGCTGGCTTAGCCGCTTCTGCAGCCGCCTTCGCCTCCAAAAACTGCTGCATCGATTCGCCGATATCAATCACCTTAGGGGCATTCACAGCGCCTACGGCAATTTCTTTCCGCAGATCGTCGATTTGCGATTTCAAACGTTTTATTTCTTTCTTCGCTTCTTCCAGTTCTGCGGCCGCGGCGTCACGTTTAGCTTCGGCGTCCGCCAACTTGTCCGCAAGTTCGTACTTCTCCTGCATCACTTTCTTGAGACTGACCTGTATATCTTCTTTCTCCGCAGCGACTTCATCCAGTAATTCTAGCGCCTTGTTCCTTGCTTCCTTTTCTACGTCCAGTTCTTTTTTTGCATTTTCAACCGTTTCTAGCAAACTTTGCTTCCAGGCGGTTGATACGATCCTGTATGCCATCTCTGCCATTTCAGGATTGCTGATGTCAAACAACTCTCTTAGAGGTGTCCCGTTAATAACCATATCGTCAACCGTGCTCATAATGGCCTCTTCGGCAGCAGCCTTTTCTTCTTCCTCGATCTTCTTTGTTAATTCTTCAATTCGTGCTTTCAACGCTGCAATTTTCCCCGCATCTGCTAAACTTCCGCGTTGATTTTCCGTGTTTAATTCATATTTTGCTTGTTCCAATTCTTGAACGTAATTACTCATTTTTGCACCTCTCCCGATATTTAGTTCTTTATACTTATTATACTACATTTTGTGGATATAATCATTGTTTTTCTTTTGATAACTCAATATTTTGTATGATTTCTTGCTGGTTTGTTGGTTGACTTTTTGTTGCGTTGTTTTTTCGAACTACGCAACATCGGTTTTCATAAACACAAGCCAATGCGTCTTGCTCCGCTTGTTTCCAAATAGCGGTTTGTAACCAATAGCTTCGAGTACTTCCTTCAACGAAACCTGGTCTTCATTCCATTTGAAAATCAGTGTTCCGTTCGGCTTCAACACGCGCATGCATTCGGAAAATCCTTGCCTAATATCGAATTGCCATAGTTCGTCTAACTTTCCGTACTTCTTGGCCAACCATGATTCTTCACCGGCCTTAACCAAATGCGGAGGGTCGAATACGACCAGATAGAAAGAGTTGTCTTCAAACGGCATATTCCGAAAGTCCGCAATAACATCTGGGTTAACATTGAGTGTTCGACCATCACATAAAACGTCATTAAGCTGCCGATTGTCCATGTATATAACGTCTTCATGTTCCTTGTCGAACCAAAACATTCTGCTTCCGCAACAAGCATCGAGTATCTTAGCCATCTGATTCACGGCTCCTTTCCGCTATTACGCTTTATGTGTCTACTCTGCATCAAGCTCCAACTTCACGATTTAGTTTTTTGTACACATGTCCTTTAAACCACTTAGAAGGCTCTCTGTGACGTTTTACACTTCGCCCTAGTATTTGCTTGTCCAAGTCGATTAAACGCCCTACAACGGCTCCTGTTTCGTCTATGAGCGTATATCCGTCATCACTCAATACGTAGCAGTACATCATCCTACTTTTCCTCCCATCGACCTCGTTCTTTGGTGACTACCTTGAGCACAATATCAGGGTACTTGGAGTCAAACAATGTGCGCCTAAGCGGGAAGTCCCTTGCTATGCACCCTTTCACGTCCTCTACGATCAACTGTCCCGATTCATCCCGATACATGAAGTCCGCTTTATACTTGTGCCCCCGCTTCTTCTTGCCGAACTTTTTGAATGGTTCGATCAGGACAAATTCCGGGTGCGGCTCGAGATCGGTTATAATGCCGGCACGCTGCAATAGTTTAAGATGCTGATACCTTTCGGCTTCCATGAGGCTATCAAACTCTATACCATCTCGCTGAGTTTTCTTGGCGCCGTATTTGTTTGCCCTCAAGCCGCACCACCTCCCTTACGTTTCCTTGGTACCTTGCTGTTAAGTGGCAGGATAGGCGGTCCGTACTTTTCGATCACCTCAGCCAGCTCCTCCGGTGAAAGTTTACGCTTGACCAATGTTTGCTCGGCTCGTTTGAGCTCCGATCGGTCGAGTTTGATGGTTGGTGTATCTAAGCGCGGGATAGCGGTGTGTTTTTTGTAGTTGCTGTGATAAAACATCTTCATCCTCCCCTTTTCATCAGTTCATGGTTTACCTGTAACTTACTTAATCCGAGTTGTCTTGCAATCTGGCTGCGCGGGATCTTCTGGCGGCGTAACTCGATGATCTTGCTTACGGTGTCATCGGGTAAAGGTTCATGGAGCGCTGCCAATAGCTCGTCCGGCCCTGGCACTCTGTCACGTGGCATCACCTGTCGTATAACTGCGGTCTGGTTCATGTTACGCCGGTTCGCGCTCTTCTTTTTTGCCACGTTTACGTGCCCCCATTTCTTCTGCCAACTTGATTAGGTTGGCGTATTCTTCGTCCGAGATAGCTTGCCCGGTATTGGGCTGTACAACTTCAATCTGTGGTTTGCCGCTTTGCGGTTTGTATACTCCTGGTGATGGCTTAGGTAGGATCTGCTCGAGTTTCGTTTTACCTTCGCTAATCCAACCTTGTAATGTATTAATTGCGTAATTGATATGTTTACCTGCAGCTTTCTTGATTGCCGTTTCAATCACTTCGGTTTCAACTACACCGATGTAGGAATAGATTTGGTCTAGTCCGAATAGTGTAGTTTTAACAGAGTGTTCGTTCGTTAATTTTAAAAATGAGTCCTTAATAGGATCGGAAGGTGGGGGGGATTCAGTTCCCTTCCCTTCCTCTTCCCTTCCGTTCTCTTCAGTTCCCTTCTGTTCAGTTCCCTTCCCTTCAGGAGGAAAAGTTGGGAAGTTCCCGGAATTTCCGGGAATGTTCCGTATTTCATTGGATTTGTCAGGTGGGTCAGGGAATTTTGAGCGAGTTCTTTTATGTAATCCCTGTTGATGTTTCTCGAAATTAGTCACTTGGATTACTTTTTCCCCATCAACTTCATACCAATGAATCAATCCTTGATCATGCAACCTTTGTATTGAATCTCCAACCTCTTTTATTGACTTATCCAACATTGGAACAACCAAAGCCTTAACTTTTGCTGGTGATCCAGCTAAACGACCAAAATCATCAGTATGTGGTATAATCCAAGTAAACAGAAGCATGTCGAAGATGTCCGGCAACATATTTACTTTTTCAGAGATAGATATCACCTTTGAAATCATTCTTTTTTCAGCCACGGTTCACACCGCCCATTTTTTCTTATTCTGTTCATACTCCTCGTATTCGCGGATCTTCATCTTGCTGTAACGGATCCGTTCTTTGTTCCATTCGATTGCGCCGTAATCGTCATACTTTTCTGCGAGTTCCAGGTCCTTTACGGCTCTGGCTAGTTCTTCTTCCCATATTGCTTGTTCTGGTGACATATATATCCCCCTTTCAGGACTTATTCGGGATTCAAATTCGTTATACATTTTCCAAGTCACGATCTAAGTACCACTCTGTTTTTGGGCCATCTACCATACCTTCGATTTTTTCAGTCGTCTGAAATAAGTACACGCGAGTGGTAGTTCTCGGGATGAATCTACATCCCAATACTCTCCCTACCGTCCCTTTCGGAAACACACTTTCATGGATTGTTCTCACAGTCGCTTTTTCGCTATCGTCGTATAACACTCTTTATCTCTCCCTTTGGTTTGGTAAATTGATTTCTGCGTAGTGGGTGACACCTGTAAATAAATATTCCTGATCTTCTTCCCACCACTGTTGACCATTCACTTTGTCTGAATCCAAATATGCGCTTATAACACGTTTACCGTTTGTAACAAGGTACACTTTCCAATGTTGAGGTGGATTCATTGGATCGTATTTCTTCCAGTCGATCATTTGTCGCCCTCCTCAACACACGCCGGTAGTACACACCAATTGCAATATGGCTTTCCTTCGATCCGATATTTTACCGATAACTTCGTTTTGCACTTTGTACATGTGAGTTTCTTTTCTCTCCAGTTGGGAATTGGATGAAATTTTTTCACTTTGTTCCCTCCTCTGGATAAAGTGATGCCAGAACATCCTCCAAACCATTACATGCTGTTCTAAATGCTTCATGATTTATATTTTCTATCGCCGCTTCTATCGCTTCCCTTAGCATCTGTTCCCGTGCCTCTGCCTGATCTGCCCGTTCTTTCTCTGCGTTTAATCTGATGCGCAATCCCAATATTTTTCTTTGTTCTTGTTGGTTGACTTCACAAAGTTTTTTCACTTCTTGGAGCCAGTAAGGAGCCACATTATAAATAATGTGATTCACTTCATCGATTGTGTACCTTGGCTTTTTTTGCAACAGTTCCATATCCTTGTGCCAGTCTCTAACCTGTTTAGTCACTCTCTATCACCTCAAGACACGAAGGAGTCCAATGCCCTCCGCAAATGTCGAGTGAGAAATGGAGAAATGGTTCAGTATATACTTCTTTTACAACTGCTTCCCTTCCAATCCATTCTCTTGACAGCGCTGAAATTATTTTCACCTTATCTCCCGGATTTATGGTTGGTAAGGGGATGGAATCAATTATCCCAATACGCGAATTATTACTTTTGATGCGATCAATAACCCATTGCAACGAATCTGACCTGCCGCGACTATAAGGATTTTGGCCCTCCCAGTTGTTCTTCTCTTCTTCGAGAAAATTCACCAGCCCTTCTGCATCGATCACCTTTCCCATTACTCTCTTACCTCCCCTAAACGCAAGCCGGTTCCTCCGCATTCTTCACACACCGCATCATACGAATATTCATATCTCGAGAAACCTGACCCGCCGCATTTTTTGCATTCAGAGGTAACATATTCTGTTTCTCCTAATGTTAACTTTCCCATTACTCTCTTACCTCCTCTAATAGCTCTGGATTGTCAAAACGGTTGCCGATAACTTCGTAGCTGACTACGCTTGGATCACTTTCCGATTTAAGCCATGATAAAGCATTCATATCGCAATCGACCCAAGGTTCTAAGTCGAATGCTGGATAACCCTCGTAAGCCTGGTATGTCACTACTCCAATGTAAAACGGTTTATCCACATATGACTGATCAAATGTGATTTTTAAGATATCCCCTTCATAGATATCATTTCCGTTGCGGTCTTTAAGGCCTGTGTATTGCATGAGGATGTATTGGTCGGAACAATCATCCTCTGTTTTTCCTCCGCCGCCATAATCTGACCATTCACCGATTTCAAAAACCTCGCCGATACCAGAAATCCACATTTGGCAGAGTTGAAATGACTCAGCTTGTATCATTACGTTGTACTCCTTATTCCAAGCCCGAAACTTATATTCTCTCATCCTTGTATACCTCCTATACCCTGGCCCCCTGAGTGGGGGCCGTAAGGTGCGTTATATTTTTGTACTGCGTCATAGTATTGTGATTTCTTTTGAAAATACCGTACCTTTTTCGGTAACAAACACGTCTATTTCGTCTACATTCATATCATCAATTTCTTGATAGGATCGGCACTCTGAGCAACCATATTTACATGCAGCTACATACTTTTCAATCTTTTACGTAGCTATCAAGCTGTATAATGGGTTATTGCCCTTTAAGGTGTGATATGGCTTTACGGACGATATCTCTTGTATCCGTTCATTCATGGGATTGTGCCTCCTTAACCTCTACGTTTTATAAAATTAAGCGCCTGTTTCCCCAAAAATTCTGTATAAGCTGGCGGTATTGCTTCGGCAAGCTCGGCACGAGTCATCCAGTCAATTCCTCCCAGTGCAAAGCCCCAGTATAGTCTAATCTGCTTCGCGTTAAGACCTCTGACTCCACCACTTCCACAAATGGATATGCTTCCATCCTCACCAATGCCATTCCCAGCTGCCGGGGTCTTCATACTCACTTTTGGTTGCTCCGGCGCTACCAGCGGTATGTTGCTCTCAAACCAACGTTCGCGTTGGGTGTACAGGTTTTTAAATTGGGAACCGTATAGCTTTAATGGGTTGATAAGTGGTGCACCTGCGACATTTTCGATGATGTACGGCTTTCCCGTTGCAATCAGCAATTCTCTCGTTTCTGGAATCAAATCCTTGTGTTCTCCATATTGACCGCCGTTACGAGCCAACGACAAGCTTTTCGCCTTGCTGTGTGCCTGACACGGAGGACTAGCTGCAATGACCGCGAACTGTGATACAAATTCCTTGTCCTTTAATATTTCAAGCGCATCAGCTTGAATGAACTCGTATGGGTAGTTTGGCTGTGGATTAATATCTACGCCCACAACTTCAAATCCTGCTCTAGCATATCCGGCAGAGCATCCACCTGCTTTACAATATAAGTCCAATAATTTCGGCTTCATTTTCTTCTCTCCCTTGCTTCACTATTTGTGTCTTTACTGCATCTCTGTTCTTAGCTTTTGTTTTTGCCTCACCTGG
>NZ_JAWDJI010000002.1:0-537 GCF_032465655.1 Paenibacillus sp. 3LSP
AAGTAAAAACAGATCGACGGGATGCGGAGCAACTCGCGCGTTTGTATCGTGCAGGTGAGCTCACTCCCGTTTATGTACCGGAACGGGAAGATGAGGCTCTACGGGAATTGGTTCGCGCCCGTGAAGCTGCCAAGGAAGATGCCCACCGGGCTCGTCAGCGGATCTTGAAATTCCTGCTTCGTCACCAGATTGAACCACCGGCCACAATCAAGCGTCGCTGGACGAAGAAGTATCGCGTCTGGCTGGGGCAACTGGTATTCCCGTACGAGCCCATGCAGGTGGCCTTCGATGAGATGCTTCATGCTTTGAATGAGATCGAGCAGCGCATGGGTCGCCTAGAAAAAGCACTGGTAGAGCAAGCGGCGACCGGTTCTAAGGCTTCTCTGATCCAAGCTCTTCAGTCCCTACGGGGGATTGGATTGCTCACAGCCATCACCCTTGCGGCTGAAATCGGAACCTTTGCGCGTTTTCGCTCCCCAGCCCAACTGATGGCGTACTTGGGACTGGTCCCTCGTGAGTATTCCACGGGCCTAAGTA
>NZ_JAWDJI010000003.1:0-30107 GCF_032465655.1 Paenibacillus sp. 3LSP
TTACAGCCATTACCCTTGCGGCTGAAATCGGAACCTTTGCGCGTTTTCGCTCCCCAGCCCAACTGATGGCGTACTTGGGACTGGTCCCTCGTGAGTATTCCACGGGCCTAAGTACTCGTCGAGGCAGCATGACCAAAGCCGGAAACGGCCGCTTGCGCCGGACTTTAGTGGAGTCCGCTTGGAGTTACCGTCATCGTCCTGCCGTGAAGGGCGATCTCGCCAAACGACTAGATGGCATGCCGGCCGACGTACAACTGTTGTCCTGGAAGGCCCAAGAAAGACTGCATTCCAAATACCGCCATCTTGTGTTTGGAAAGAACAAACACAAGAATGTGGCCGTCGGTGCGGTGGCCAGGGAACTGATTGGGTTTGTATGGGCTGTTGCCCGAACCGTGGAACAGCCCGCCGCATCCTAACAGCTTTTCGATGATGAAGGACGCAGGGGACCTTGCCCCCTGCACCCCCACACTCGCCGTGTGGCGTTCCTCATCTTCGATGAGGATTTGGAAAAGTGTTGAATTGTACCCCACCGCTTGTCAAGGAAGACGCTTGACAAGCTCACGCCGGAGCACGAGGCCCGGGAGCAAACGAAGGTTCAGGAGAGAATTTGCGTAGTCCGTTTGCACTAGGTTTTGAAAGAAACTGAACGTGCGTTTCTAGCTTGCAAGGGCTCTCCCTGACGAAGGCATAACATGTGGTAACCAACCCACGGATAGCAGCGTGCCGACCGTCGCTCGCATTTTTGCTCTCGCGCCACGTGCTCAGGCAGATTTAAAACCGAGGGCTTGACAAAAACGTTCATAGCAACGGACACTAGGGACGTTAATAGATGACCGTTGGGCACTTCTGGAACGTAACGGACAGAGATGACGTTATTTCAGGGTAGTCACCGTGAATTGCAGCTCTCCAAGCCGAATAAGGCCCGTGAAGTCCGTTACACTGGGAAATACCCGGGAAATGTGCGAATAAGGTCATTACGGTCCGTTACGTGTTAAGGCAAGCAGTTACAGCAATAGCTACTGCGGCCAACTCGTTACGCGGCCCCTCACTCAGCCCCTCACTCGGCCCGATGCTCGCCTTGCCGAGGTCCCGCGCCTCACCCTACAGCTCGTCCGCCAAGCCAAGCAAGGCGATCCCCGCCAGCACGAGTACGATGACTGCATATTGCATCCGGCTGAGCCGCTCTTTCAGGAACAGGCGGGACAAAATCACCGAGAAGACGCTGTACGAAGCGATCAGCGGAGCCGCAACGATGGCGTTGCTGGCCATGGCGAAGACGTAGAAGAACTGGCCGGTCGTCTCGAAGATCGCAGCTACGCCTTTAACGCGTTCGGTCCAGAGGTTGAACCGCTGTTTTTTGACTGCAACCAAGTAGATATAAACCACCGCTGCACACAGGAAAAAGGTGAACTCGTAAGCCAGAAGCGCGGCATCCTCACCAATCAGCTTCAGCTCGTCCAGATAAATGCCGTCAGCAAACGTGCCTAAGCCGTCAAGCAGGCAGTACAGCAGCGGGAAGGTGATCGCCATCACGCCGATTTGATATTTGGCGTTGAGGTGATCTGTCCCCGTCTTCAGGGCTATTCGCTCTTCTTGTTTCTCCAAAATCGCCAGCCCCACCACGCCGAAGGTAATGATCGCTACCCCTGCAATGTCCATCCATCCGAGATCATGAGGGAAGAACAAATACAGGAGAATCGCGGTCACCGCCCCGGATGAGTTCTGCACCGGCGAAGCGATAGAGAGCTCAATGTACCGGAGCCCGAAATAGCCGATCGCCATCGATAGAATGTACAGCGCCGATACCGGCAAATAGCGAATCATATCGAATGGATCAAAGGACAGCCCTTCGATCAACAGGTACGCCGTGCCGTGAATCCCCATCACCAGACCTACCATAACGACGATCTTCAGATGACTGAACGGGTCTTTGCTGTCGCTGCCTTTTTTATAGAATAGATCGGCACTCCCCCACGCTAGAGACGTCAGTAGTGCAAATAGAAACCACATATCTATGCTCCTTCCAAGAAAATAGCAATCTTACTGATTATACAAATCATTCGGCGGGGAGTGTCTATGAAAAAACTTACCAATGAGAGTTGGAAGGAAATAACCGCAAAAATGCAAACACTCTCTGCTTATGGTAAAATGCTACTAACATGAAATCATAGATTCGTCGAAATTAAAGGGGCAGGAGTGTCGCGAAAATGAGAAGGTATAACTTGTGGCGGCCGATATTTTTGATCTTGATCGCGCTGCTGACGAACGGATTGGTGACGAACCTTTGCATCTTGTTTGGAATGTCGGCTGTCGCTGCCGAGAATATCGGATTTGTCGCGATGATGCTCGCCGCTTTGATCGTGTATACCCGATTCACGAAGAACCGCCGCAAGTAATAAACAAAGAGACGCAGATTCTGCGTCTCTTTGTGGTTTGGGGTCATACCATCAAGGCTTTGATGCCGTTAAATAACGGAATAATCGATTTGATGGCGTTATAGCCCATCTTCATCAGGGGCATGTATTTCTGCACCTTCTGCACCATTCCGAAAATGCCTGGGCGGCGGGGTCTTTCGGAAGAAGAGCTCTCCGTGTTTTGCTCCTGTGTTCCGCCGGAGCCCTCGCTTCCGCTTGATCCGCCAAAGCCAAACAGCCCCGGTCTTCGCGGACGCCCTGGCCCTCCAGCGAAGCCATAGCCATAAGGTCTGGGACCGGGTCTTCCCGGCATTCCGCTAAAGCCATAATAACCTTGAGGTCTTCCCCATCCTCCGTTCAAGTTTCCGTAATAGCCCAGTTCCCGGGGTCTTCCCCAATTGCCGCCTGGGCCAGGACCATATCCCATAGGCACACCGCCTAGCCCCCAGCCGACGTCGGGACGGATGCCCTGGGCGAAACGGGGATCTCTTGGGAAGCCGCTGTCCAATGGCTGCTGGATAGCCGATGAGCGTGCTTTTTTGCTGTGGGCTGCCTTCTTCTTCTTCATTTTCTTCTTGCCGCGCGGGGGTACGGAGAGAAGCAGGCCGTTCGCATCCAGCCCGGCGATCCATCCGATATAAGAACGCCCGTCGTGCAATTCCACGCGAACCGGCTGGCCCTTCAGCTGTTTCGCACGTTTGCGAATGTTTGCCGAACTTGCCATGCAAGGATCACCTCGGTGCTTAGTTTTTTACGCTAGACGTTTTCCTCGATATATCTTACTTCCGAAATGGGTTCGATGCCTGTGCTTGTTCCTCAATTTCTAGCCCGTTTCGTGATATTTGCCGGAATCTGCATAAATTTTGGGCAATTTGGAAATTTAACTAATGAATAAAAAAATTTCGACCGAGGAGTTGGCCCGGAATGAAAACGTTAAACGCAATAGCGCTCGCATTACTGATTGTGGGCGGATTAAACTGGCTGTTGGTGGGGCTCTTTCAATATGACTTAGTGGCAGGTATATTCGGCGGGCAAGACTCGACCATGTCGCGCATCATCTACACGCTCGTCGGCATTAGCGCCATTTACGCGTTTAAGTTCTTCAACGATGTCACGAATGATGAAGTCGCCAGATAAGCTGGGGAATCCGTGGAAGTATGCGGGAAGGTCCGGGATGCGAGAGCATCCCGGCTATTTTTTTTTCTTGGAAGATACGCTGGTTTTAGGAAAAAGGTAGGGCGCAAGGCTGTTCGCAATCACCCGGTGTCCCTGATTGTTCGGATGAATCGGCAGCGTGCCGCCGAGGAGGTCCTCCAATTGGCCGCCTCGATACCCGTCGATCAGCTCGGCTTGCTTCCCTTCAAACCATCTGTGCGCGGGTGCCACCTTGGCTCCGTAAGAGGCTGCGATGCCGTGGGTCGTCTCGTTAAGACGACTGATCCACTCGATGGCAAGTGAGTTGCTTGGGAACGGGTTGTATTGGGTGCAGCATACGATCCGAGCGGAGCTGATTTTGCGGATATGGCCCAGAAGGGCGCTTAAATTTCGGCGAAACTGGAAGAGGATCTCCATATTCGGAAACGGTCCGCCATTCACCAGCGGGTCAATCGCCGAATTGGCTAAATCGACGCCCCCAATCCAGACCGATACAACCGAGGACTGTCTAATCATGTCCGAGCCTTGCCGCAGCACGGCATCCAGCAGATTGCCGCTGGTCCAACCGGACCGGGCTAATACATAACCCCGGATGGGCCGGGGGGTAGAGCGATTATAATCCGATACGATTAACTGAGGATAGGCCAGCCGCGGCGAGGTCGCGTTATCACCATACGTGATGGAATCCCCAAGTGCGGTGTATATCATCTCCAGGTCACCCACCTAAGATAGACTTTACAACTATAGTATTGCGAACCAGGTGGGGAGGTGCGGTTTATCAAAAAAGGGCTGGTCCGATTCCATTCAGACCAACCCCTATACTTAACAGGCTTACCTGCGCGGTGCGAGCTGCCTCAGATCTGCACGACCTTGCCGTGAGTGGCGTACCAGCTCCGCATAGTAGCCGCCGCGGGCCAGCAACGTTTCATGCGTGCCCTGCTCGGCGATCCGACCGCTCTGGATCACGAGGATGCGGTCCGCGTGCTGAACGGTGGACAGGCGGTGCGCGATGACCAGCGTTGTCCGACCGGCGGACACTACGCTTAACGCGTTCTGGATCAACAGCTCGGTTTGGGAATCCAGATTCGCCGTCGCCTCATCGAGGATGAGGATTTTGGGCTGGAAGACCAGGATTCGTGCGAAGGAGATCAGCTGGCGCTCACCGGCGGACAGCCCGCTGCCCCGATTGGACAGCCGGGTGTCGTAGCCGTCCTTCAGCCGCGTGATCATAGGCTCTGCGCCGATGCGCCGGCAGGCCTCAATCACTTCGTCGCGGCTAATGTCCTCGCGGAAGAGGCGGACGTTGTCAATAATGGACCCGGCGAACAGGAACGGGTCCTGCTGCACCAGTCCGACGATGCGATGCAGCGAGGCCTGCGGAAGACGGCGGATATCCGTGCCGTCGATTTCGACGCTGCCTTCGTCTACATCATAGAACCGCGTCAGCAGGTTCACTAAGGAGCTCTTGCCTGCGCCGGTCGTGCCTACGATGCCGATGAATTCTCCTGCTCGCACATGAAGGTCGAGGCCATGCAGCACTTCCTGGCCCTCTGTGTATGAGAAGCGGATGCGATTGAAATCGATCCGCCCGCGAACCGTATGGGCCGGCAACGCTTTGGCTTTCTCCGGCGCAGGGTCTTGCACCTCCGGCTCGGCGGAGAAGATTCGCCACAGCCGGTCCACCGACACGATGGTGGACTGCAGCGTGTTCCATTGTTGGGTAATTTGGTTGATCGGCTGAAAGAATTGGCGGATATAGCTGATGAAGGCATACAGCACGCCAAATTCGATGCGATGGCCCAGCACCGCGAAGCCGCCGATCCAAACGACGAAGGCCACCGACAAATTGCCAAGCACGTCGAAGGAACGGTTAAACAGGACGGTGGCCTGAACTTCCCGCAGATTCGCTTTTAAATAGGCGGTGTTCCGGTCCCTGAAGCGGGACGTTTGCTCCCCTTCCTGATGGAACGACTGAATCAGACTCATCCCGCTCAGATTTTCCGCTGTAAACGCGATGAGCCGGGACAACAGCGAGCGGGCTCGCTGATAGCTGGTGCGCAAATATTTACGGAAGGCGATGGCAATGGCCGTGATGATCGGAAAAAGAATTAGGCAATATAAGGCCAGCTGGACGTCCAACGCAAACATAAAGACAACAACGAGGATCAGCGATAATCCATCGCGGACCAGACTTAACAACACCTGGGTAAAAAACTGGTTGATCGTCTCCGTATCACTGGACTCATTTGTGACAAGGCCGCCAGCTGAATTGCGGTCGAAGAACGACATCGACTGCCGGGTGATCTGCTTAAACAGATCTTTGCGCAGCAAGGCAACGATGCTTTGCCCGGCCCGTTGCAGTAGATTTGCCTGCCAATAGGAGAACACGCCGCTGACTGCCTCAAGCGCAAGGTAGGCCAAAGCGAGGCTAAGCAGGATGCTGGGTCCGTGTGCACCAAACAGCACCTTCTCATCGATGGCATATTTGATCAGGAACGGCTGCAGCAGGTCGGCGGAAATGGCCAGAAAGGCAAAACCAAACACGGCGAGGAACGCCTTTCGGTGTGGTTTGGCATAGGTGAGCAGGGCGGCAAACGCCTTCCTCCGTTGCTCCGGAGTGACCTCGTATTTCCTGCGGGTGTCGGCTGCTTCGGAATTAGTTGACATCGCGATCCTCTCCTTCCTGCAGGTGATACAGGTCTGCGTACAAGCCTCCGGCTTGCAGCAGCTGCTCATGCGTTCCTTGCTCGGCAATCCGCCCGTCATCCAGCACGAGGATGCGGTCGGCATGTTTCACCGCACTGATGCGGTGGGCGATGATTAGCGTTGTTTTTCCTTTACGAACCTCCCGCAGATGAGACAGAATGCGCGTCTCCGTTACGGAATCCACCGCACTGACGCTGTCGTCAAGCAGCAGGATCGGCGCGTTCTTGATCAGTCCTCGGGCCAAGCTGGTCCGCTGACGCTGCCCGCCGGATAACGTCAAGCCGCGTTCGCCCAGCTCGGTATCGAACCGCTTCGGGAATTTTACGACGTTGTCATAGAGATCTGCCATCCTTGCGGCGTCCTCCACTTGGCGCAGCTCGGAGGTTCGGTCGAAGAAGGCGATGTTGTCGCGGAGCGTCGTGCTGAACAGGAAGCCGTCCTGCGGCACGTAGGCAATCCGGGTGCGGAGGCTCTCCAGCGTCAAGCTTCTGATATCGTGGCCGCCGATGAAGACTGTGTCACGGGGCGGATCGTATACCCGCAGCAGCAGTTTGACGAGCGTCGTTTTCCCGCTGCCGGTTCGGCCCACGATGCCCAGCGTTTCTCCAGGCTTGAGCCGAAGTTGAATGTCCTGCAGCGATGCGCGGGCGGCGTCCGGATAGGTGAAGGTTAACCCGCGGATCTCGATGTCGAGGCTGTGCGGATTTTCCGGCAGCGGCAGGGCATCGGCTTCATCGTAAATGTCCGGCTTCATGGACAACAGGTGGTTCAGCCGGTCAAGGGAAGCACGTGCACGCTGCATGAAGTTGATGACGTTGCCGATCAGCCGCAGCGGGTTCATAATCATCCGCAAATATAAGGTTAAGGCCACGAAATTACCCAGCGACAGCTCGCCGTGCGAGACGAGCAGGCCGCCGTAAGCGATGGCCACCGCCATGGAAACCGCGCCGGTAAACGGCAGCAGCACCTGAAACAGCGAGCTCATCCGGACCAGCGACAGCTGGCTGCTCAGGATGCGGTCCACAGTCTGCCCAAACCGGGCGCGGGCAATCTCTTCGATTGCGAAGCTCTTCGTCACTTTGATGCCTTCAAATTGCTCCTCTGCAGCTTCCGTCATCGCCGCAAGCGACTCCTGCACCTTCCGCGAGTTGTCGCGGATCTTGGGGCCGAATCCGCTTACGATAAACGGGATGGCAATCAGCGGCAAGACACACACCACGATCAAAAGCGCCGGAATATCGCTGACCATCATCATCGTGATGACGGAGATCAACAACACCGACGCATTAGTTAACTGGTTCAACCCGTTAGCGATCGACTCCCGCACGCCGGTGACGTCATTCATCACGTAGCTGAGCAGCTTGCCGATTCCGTGTTTCGAGAAGAACGCTTCGCTTAATTGAGTGAAATGCCGAAACAATTGGTTCCGGGCCCGAAATTCGAACATCCGCCCCAGGCGATGGTTCATGTACTGACCGAATCCAAAGCAAAGGCCATAGACGACGGCGATGGCAGCCAGAGTCAGCGCGTATCGGCCTACTCCGCTTCTAGTCAGCCCGCCTTGCTGGAGGTGATCCGTAAAATCCCCCAGGACCTTCGGGAAATATGAATACGTCACATTGGCAGCCGTCAAACATAGCGCAGCTGTCAAATACAGCGGAAAATGCGACTTCATGTGGCTCAGCAATAAGGTTTTTCCACGCATCAGGCATCCCGTCCTTTCCCAGAAAAGGTGATTGTTATCCTTCGACCTCCTTTTTTCCAGTCTCAGCTTTTTAATCATACTGCGAATTTCCAGATCCATCAAACCGCGGGACACGTCATTTTGTATATTTATGCATTGAAGATGCGGGTGTAGAGCGGAAAACGGAATCATTATTTTGCATAAACCCTGCCACGCTGCGGAATCTTAAAGGAAAATGATTCAAATCGAGGGGATGTTTATGAAGCATTCCGATAACGAGAAACGGCTGAACCGGACGCTTTCCACCCTAGAGAAAGTCCGGAAATCCAGTGATTTTCACGAGTTTTCGCCCTTTGAGGAAGATGAAGGATTGATTCGAGTCGCCTATTACAGTTCGTTGGTGTCGGATGATAAGGTGACCCGTTATTTGCTTCCTGCTCTTCAGGAGCATCGGGATCGGCTCGGTCGGCCGGAAGAGCTGATGGACCTGTTGCCTTTTGCCGAGGTGATGATTGCGAACACGGAGAAAGAAGTTGTCGCAAAACTCATGGAAGGGTACGTCTTGCTCCGCATGGATTCAGCGGAAGACATGTATGTACTGGCGAATTTGAATAACGCCCAAACCGGTCAACGGCAGAGCAACGACACTGAGAATGAGTTCAGTGTCATGGGGCCGAAGGTTGGTTTTGTGGAGAATCTGGACACGAATCTGCATCTCTTGAGGCAGAAGCTGGCAACGCCGGCGTTGATTTTCGAAACCCTAACGATCGGTTCTCACTCCAACACCCGAGTGGTTATCGCTTATTTGGAGGATGTCACAAATCCGGAGATCGTCGACACGATGAGGCAGCGGCTGAAAAGCATCGATTACGAAGTATTGTACGACACTTCCCAACTGGAAGAAATCATTGCTGATCAGAGCAACACCATGTTCCCGTTATTTATCTCCACCGAACGGGTCGATCGGGTTACCTTTGCCCTTACCTCCGGGCAAGTAGCTGTCTTCACGGACGGCTCTCCCTACGTCATGGCGGCCCCAGCTAATTTTCTTGGCTTTTTCGTGTCGCCGGAGGATTACTGTTTGCCTTGGATCTTAGGGTCATTTCATCGCATTATTCGACTTCTGAGCGTGGTGTTCTCGGTGTTTGCCACGCCGATTTATGTGGCGATTATGACGTTTCATTATGAGATCCTCCCTGAAACGATGCTTGGCCCGTTAATTCAGTCGCGAATCCATGTACCATTTCTGCCGGTCGTGGAGGTGATCTTTCTGGAGATCACGATCGATTTGCTCAGGGAGGCCGGAGCACGGTTGCCGTCCAAAATCGGCCAGACCCTTGGGATCGTCGGCCCTGGCTTCCTTTACGACTCCGATTGTCAAAATGGCGAATACGATCCGGCTGCTTCGTTTTCCGTTTATCTTATTAGCGGCCGTTTGGGGCGGTCTTGGAATTACTATAGGTTTCTTGATGTTGATGGGACATTTAATGCGGCTCAAATCGCTTGGGGTGCCGTATCTCGCGCCGCTGTATCCTTTTCGAACAGACAATTTGGCCGACAGCGCCATTCGGGCTTCCTATCAATACTTGAACCGTCGCAGCTTATTCCTACGCCCGTTAACCGCTTATCGCTACCACCCTCAATCACGGAAGGAGGATGACTATGCGGAATAAACGGCTTAGTAGGTTTGTTGTTCTCACCGCTCTTATGCTGGGGATGACCCTGACGTTGATCGGCTGCATGCAAACTAGGATCGTAGATCGAATTAAAATTCTCAACGTGTTGGGAGTCGACCAGAAGAACGGACTATACCAGACCATTGGTCTCTATATGGACCATATGGAAAACGATAGAATTAAGTCCATCTATGGGGAAGGGGATACGGTGGAGTTGATGCTCAGCCAAATGAACATGCAGTCCCCCCATACGATTCAAACGGGGAAGCTGCGAATGTTAGTATTTAGCCGCCGGATGGCCGAGCAAGGCTTGGATTCCTTCCTGCATACCTTCTGCAGAAGCCCGATCACCAGCACAAGCATGATCTTGGCCGTCTCGGAGGAACCTCCGCAAGAGATGTTCCAAAGTTTAAAAGGAAAAAACAGGGAAGGACTGCCCTATCATTTAATCGAGCAAAATGTGACGTCGGATAACGCTCCTCTGAACAATCTGCATATTTTTTTATTCAATTGTTATGGAACAGGGAGGGACGCATACGCTCCGTATCTTAAGAGGAACAAGTATGGGAAAATCGAATTCACAGGACTCGGTATTTTTCAATACGATCGGCTGAAATTGGTGATAGATGCGAAGGAGACGCTGCTCCTCAAAATGATGAAAGGACGTGGAAAAGGCGGGATCTTACCCGTTCAAATCAATGCGGGTTCCGAGGAACATGTGGCAGCGCTCAGCCTGCTAAAGGAAGAGCCATCCATGCACTTCGCCCTGGATCACGGAGAAGCCCTCAAAATGACCATCGACTTGCATCTAATAGGGATGTTAAAGGAAATCCCTAGAATGAATATGCGTTCTGAAATCACCTACAAATATACAGTATCCGAGCTAGAGCAGCAAATAAATGACAATGCCATAAAGCTGCTGAACAAGCTGCGTGACAACGGCGTAGAGGGTTAAGCTTGGTTCTGATCTTCTACTGTGTGCTGATTTGTGTAGGGCAGATTCGGCCCCATGCGGAAGTGATCTATGTATGGGTGTTTCCGGATTCGTCGCTATGGCAAGTTGCGTTGATCATTTTAGCGGCGGCTACGTACATTGTGTCCGGAGGCTTTCGTGTCGTTACCGGCATCTGCTTGCTGTGCGTTATTATTCCCAGTTTCATTCTCCCGACGCTCTATTTTCCCATGAAGCTCGCTCATTGGAACAACCTTCTTCCGATCATGAATCATGGTCTGGGCGATTATATAACGTCGGCGGTGAATTCACTCTATATCTTCTTAGGGCCCGAATTTCTCTTGTTCTACTATCCATTCCTCAAGGATAAGCGCAAAGCGCATAAATGGGCACATCTCGCGACAGCCTATACCACCGTGCTTTATATGCTCGTGCTGATCACGACCCTGGGATATTTCAATATGTTGCAGTTGAAGGGAACGATTTGGCCAACGCTTGTTCTATCTAAAATTATTCGTTTGGCGTTTTTGGAACGTTTCGACTATATCTATATCTTTGATTGGCTGCTGGTGATCTTCCCGGTTTGCTGCATTTCGATCTAACCCCATTCGTTGAAAAATGAAACACCTGCCAATTGCAGGTGTTTTTTTCGCTCTTTATCTAGACTTTAAACCCTCCGGTCAAATGTTTCTCCGTCAGGATGGTCAGCATTTGAATGCCCACTTCGTTATGCCCGCCTTCGGGGATAATGAGGTCGGCGTATTTTTTCGACGGCTCAATAAAGGCTTCATGCATCGGCTTTACCGTGGCCAGGTACTGCTGATGGATGGAGTGGATCGAGCGGTCGCGTTCTTCCATGTCGCGCAGTACGCGCCGAAGGATGCGCACGTCGGAGTCAGTGTCCACGAACACCTTGATGTCGAGCATCTCCCGCAGCTTCTCGTCATACAGGACAAAGAGTCCCTCAACGATAATAATCTTATTAGGTAATAGCTTGATCGTCTTATCCGAACGGGTATGCTTCGTAAAATCGTACACCGGAGCATAGGCGGCTTGTCCGTTCTTGAGCTGGTTCAGATGCTCCACCAACAGCTCGTTATCGAAGGCGAAGGGATGGTCGTAGTTCGTCTTTTCCCGTTCGGCCATGCTGAGGTGCGATTGGTCTTTATAGTAGTTGTCTTGCGAAATAAACGTAACTTTATCGGTGTCCAGCTGGCCGATAACCGAGCGGGCCACCGTCGTTTTCCCGGACCCGGTGCCGCCGGCGATACCTATAATTAACATGAAATGAAATACCCTCCTAGAATGACATCCCTCTAAACGTTCCCGTTTAACATCTCAGTATTGTAGCATAGCCCAGGCATTTTTTCATCTTCATGCGGCTGACTCGAGGTCCTTCATATTATGGCAAATTTGTGGCGGGATATCGATGTGGAGTGTTGTTTATTTTTTCTCATAATTTCCCGCGGATTCGGTTTACAATAATGGTATGCTCATGTCTGCCAATTTCAAGCAAAGAGGTGCTGCTGATGTGGCATACGAAAACTCGGGAGGCCGTCCTGCAAGAGCTGCAGGTGGATCCCGCTGCCGGGCTGTCTTCGGAAGAAGCCGGGAAGCGTCTGTCGAAGTACGGGCCAAACCAGATTAAAGGCAAGCCGAAGCCGGGCATTTGGTCGATCTTCTTCGCTCAACTAAAGGATATGCTGATTTATGTGCTGCTGGCTGCCGCCATTGTTACGCTGATTGTCGGAGAATACATGGATGCCGTCATCATCTTGGCCGTTGTCCTGTTGAACGCGATTATCGGAGTCATTCAGGAGCAGAAAGCGGAGAAAGCGATTGAAGCGCTGCAGCAAATGACCACCCCCAAAACGCTGGTACGGCGTGACGGGAATGTGAAGGAAATCGATTCCGGGGAGATCGTTCCGGGCGATATCGTGATCCTGGATGCCGGACGTTTCATTCCAGCCGATTTGCGGTTGATTGACAGTGCGAATCTGCAAATTGAGGAATCCGCACTGACCGGCGAGTCCGTACCGTCGGATAAAAATGCGGAGGATCTGCATCAAGAAGCGCAAACGCCCATCGGAGATCAGAGCAACATGGCATTTATGTCGACGCTTGTGACGTATGGCCGCGGCGAAGGGGTTGTCGTCGGGACGGCGATGAATACAGAGATGGGCAAAATCGCCAAGATTCTGGACGAAGATACGCAGGAGTTGACTCCGCTGCAGAAGAAGCTCGATGAGCTCGGCAAAATGCTGGGTTACATCGCTATCGGCATCTGCGTCGTGATCTTCGTCATTGGCCTTATCCAGGGACGGGATCTGTTCGAGTTGTTCCTGACTGCGATCAGCCTGGCGGTCGCGGCGATTCCGGAGGGGCTGCCAGCCATCGTAGCGATTGTACTCGCACTTGGCGTCACGCGCATGTCTCGCATCAACGCCATTGTTAAGAAGCTGCCGGCCGTAGAAACGCTGGGTTCGGTGAACATCATCTGCTCGGACAAAACCGGGACCCTAACCCAGAATAAAATGACGGTCGTCAAGCATTTTACCGCGGAGCCTTTGGGCGATGAGGCGCCGATCGAAATGATCAAGACGTTCGTGTTGTGTTCCGATGCCACTTATGAGAATGGCGAGGGGACTGGTGATCCAACGGAGATCGCCCTGGTCGCTTTCGGCGAACAGCATGGACTTTCGAAGAAATCGCTGGAGGCTGAATACAAACGGATTTCCGAGAAGCCGTTTGATTCCGACCGCAAGCTGATGTCCACGCTGAACCAGACGCGAGAAGGCTATCGCGTACATACGAAAGGCGCGATCGACCAGCTGCTGCGGATATCAAACAGCGCGGTAGTTCACGGAGAGGTCGTACCGCTGACGGAAGAGCTGAAGCAACGCTTCATGGCAGCCGCCGAAGCGATGTCGGACGATGCACTTCGGGTGTTGGGCGCTGCCTATAAGGATACGGATCGCATCCTGCCATCCGAGGAGATGGAGCAGGATCTGACGATCCTTGGCTTCGTTGGCATGATCGATCCGCCGCGGTCCGAGGTGAAGGATTCGATCCGCGAGGCGAAAGCGGCGGGGATCACTCCGGTGATGATCACGGGCGACCATCGCAACACCGCTGTGGCGATCGCCAAAGAACTGGAGATTGCCAGCTCCCTGGAACAAAGCATGACGGGGGCCGAAATCGACGAGTTGTCGGATGAGGCGTTTGCCGAAAAAATCAAGGGCATCCGCGTATTCGCCCGGGTTTCGCCTGAGCATAAGGTGAAGATCGTCAAGGCCTTTAAGGCGAAGGGCAACATCGTCTCGATGACCGGGGATGGCGTCAACGACGCGCCGTCGCTGAAGACGGCAGACATCGGCGTGGCGATGGGTATTACCGGTACCGACGTATCGAAGGGCGCCAGCGACATGATTCTGACCGACGATAATTTCACCACGATCGTCCACGCGATTCGGGAAGGTCGGAACATCTACGCGAATATTCGTAAGACGGTAACGTTCCTGTTGGCGTGTAATTTCGGGGAGATTGTGGCGATTCTCGCTTCGATTTTATTCTTCTGGCCGTTGCCGTTGTTGGCAACCCAGATCCTCTGGATCAACCTGGTCACCGACACGTTGCCGGCGATTGCACTAGGTGTGGATCCTGGCGAGAAGGACGTCATGAAGCGTAAGCCGCGTGATCCGAAGGAGAGCTTCTTTGCCGGAGGTGCAGCGTGGCAGGCAGTGCTTGGAGGACTCTTGATCGGTGCGCTGACTTTGGTTGCATTTTACATAGGACTTCGTGAGCATGGGTATGGTTTGCGCACCTCCGGTATTCCGGAGGATGTGATGACTTACGCACGGACGATGGCCTTTGTTGTGCTTGCGGCGTCGCAGCTGTTCTACGCCTTCTCGAAGCGCAGTGCGACCAAGTCGATTTTCACCGTCGGTCTGTTCTCCAATCTGTTGCTCGTTGGAGCGGTTATTGCTGGATTGCTGTTACAGTTCCTGTCGATCTCGATCCCGTTCTTGGCCGCAGCGTTTAAGGTCCAAAATCTCAGCCTCTCCGATTGGGGGATCGTGATTCTCTTGGCGTTAATCCCGCTGATCTTGAATGAGATCATCAAGATCTTTATGCGGGCCGGGAAGGCTAGAGAGTCCGCCTAAAACTTCGGCAAAATCTTGAGATATGAGAATTTTGATAGAACAGAGGAGAATTTTGAATTCCCCTCTTGCCACGGTTTGATAGATGATACAAGTGAATAGACAAGAAGAACATAGGCCGCAGATGATTTGTCTGGCGGCCCTTGTTCGTTAGATCCAACCAAGGGGGGACAACAGATGGAGAAGCAGAAGAAATCCAATGGAGTAGGAGCTGGAGGGCACGCTTTTTCGCTCGGTCGGAAGCTGACGGCAGCTTTTATCACGGTATCGCTGCTGGTGGGGGTTATTGCTGGAGTGGCCTACGCGTTCTTGAACCGGATGGATCAGAACTATTCTGAGCTGCTTGAGCAGAATACGGCAGCACGGGATCAGGCGGCCAGGCTGGAGATGGAGACACAGCGTCAGAACAGCATCTTGTTTAGTTATATCGTGGAGCCTTCGGCCGAGAAGGAACAGCTGTTGACGGGAGCCAATGATGAATTGAATAGGATCATCGGCCAAATCGTAAGCGCTTCCGAAGGTGAAGAGCAGGGGGCGGTTGCTTCCTCGTTATCGGAATCCAATGCGACGTTTGCTCGCTTGCTGACGAAGGTTCGCGATTACGTACAATCGGGAAAGCCGGATTTGGCGAAAGCGGAAGCGTTGATGTGGGCGATTCCGACATCGGATACGATGATTCAAGGGGCGAGTGAATTGCGGACGCTGCAGGAGAGCGCGCTTCAGGCGAAATTGGCCGAGTTCAAGAAAGAATCGGCGATCACTTTGTGGATTTTAGTGATATGCGGGGCCATCGCGATCCTCTTCGCCGTCTTGACCGGTGTCCTGTTGTCCCGGCAAATCGTCAAACCGATGCGAGTGATGGTGAAGGGGGCCCGCGAGCTGGCAGACGGCGATTTAACCCTTGCAGAGATCGCTGTGAGAAACCGCGATGAGATTGGGGAATTGGCGGCTGCGTTTAACCATATGAGACGAAGCTGGCAGGAGATGATCCGCAATCTGGGGCGGCATGCCGGACGCGTTGCAACATCGGCGGATCAGCTGCGGCACCAGTCGGAGCAGTTCCGTGCCTCCTCCGGGGAAATTTCGGACATCATGGGCCAAATTTCGTCCGGAAGCGAGGAGCAGGTGCAAAGTGTCGAGCTGGGCGTGGCCCAAGTGACGATGATGGCTGCGGGGGCCCAGGAGATGGCCAGCCTCGCGGATGACGCCCGCGAAGAATCGGAAGCGGCGGTGCACGAAACGCGGGCCGGCGAGGACATTGTGGCACAAGCGGCGGCCCAGATGGCCTCGATCCAGCGGCAGATGGACGAGCTGCGCGCCTTCATCGAGCGGCTAGGCGTTCGCTCGGGTCAAATTGCGGAGGCCGCGGAGCTGATTGCCGGGATCGCCAAGCAGACGCAGATGTTGTCGCTGAACGCCTCCATTGAGGCGGCACGGGCGGGAGAGGCTGGTAAAGGGTTCGCCGTGGTCGCTGGGGAGGTGCGCAAGCTGTCGGCAGAGACCGGAGCGGCCGCAGCCGATGTGACTGAGATGCTCGAAGGGGTGCGCAGTGAGATGGAGCTGGTGATCGAGGCGGCCCAAGCCGGTTCGCAGGAGGTCGCAGCAGGCATTGCGACGGTTCAGCAAGCTGGTGAGGTGTTCAGCAGCATCCGTCAGGCGGTCGAGCAGGTGGCTGGGCAAATCAGCCGGGTGACCGGGCAGGCGGAGCAACTGTACTCCCAATCGGATGCTGTCGTCCAGGCAATCACCACGATCGACCGGGTCGCTCAGCAGACCGCCAGCGACTCCCGCGAGGTCTATGCCCACACCGAGGAACAATACGCCGGCGTTCAAGAAATGATGGCTTCAATGGAGGGGCTAAGTCAGTTGTCTGAGGAACTGCAGGCGATGATCGGCAAGTTTAAAGTGTAGGCGGCAGCGCATCCCTCGGGCTCACGACATGTCGTTTGTGGGTTATGGCCTTTAGACATCTTTCACCGGATCATGTTATAATGACCCTTTATTTAAGGGGGTGCTATAACATTGAACGATGGGGGAAAAGTGTTGAAGTCCCTCGGACAATTGGGTTGGGAGGATCTTGGAATTGCCGTCGGCATTATGGCGCTGTTCGCTTTGTTTAGCAAAGCGTTCGTGAAGCTGGCTTTCGCTCTGCTGGATCGCAGAAAGACGGCGAAGCCGGACCGGCTAAATCTATGGAGACAAGTGCTGGAGCGGCCTTTTCGGTGGTTATTTATTCTGATTGGCCTTGAAATAGGGTTGAAATATTTGCTGCCGCGCAATGTGGAAATCGCCGTAGGCCTGGATCCCTTATTCCGCAGCGGCGTCATCGCCTTGATCGGATGGGGGATGTACATCCTATCCGCCCAATCCTCGGTATTGCTGGAGGGATTAAGCCGCAAAATCCGATTAGACGATGCAAGCATGCTTATTCCGTTCTTATCGAAGGTCCTCCGGATCGTTGTGGTTATCATCACTGTAGCCTTAATTGGGGCGGAGTGGGGATTTAGCATCAATGGACTGGTGGCCGGCATGGGGTTAGGCAGCTTAGCCGTAGCTTTGGCTGCCAAAGATACGTTAGGGAACATCTTTGGCGGCATTGTGATTATTTTGGAAAAGCCATTTTCCAAAGGAGATTGGATTCTGACGCCTACCGCTGAAGGCATGGTGGAGGACATTACCTTCCGCAGCACGAAGATCCGCACCTTCGCTGATGCGGTGATTACCGTCCCCAATGCGCAACTGGCAGATCAGCCGATCACGAACTGGAGCAAAATGGGCAAGCGCAGAGTGACTTTTACACTTCCTGTGGCGCTGGACTCTGATCGGGAACGGATGATGGCAGCCATCCGTCGAATCGAACAACTGCTTCGCGACAACGAGCAAATCGACCCAGGCACCATTTTCGTGAAGTTTACGGATTTCAACGAGAGCAGCTTAGGCATTTTCATCTATTACTTCACGCGATCAACCGTTTGGGGAGAGTACTTGTCAGCGCGTCAGGAAATGAATCTGGCCTTTATGCAGGTGCTGGAGGAAGAGGGGATTAAGCTGGCTTATCCGGCACAACGCGTATTTCTCGAATCAGCACCGGCAACGTCCGGTGAGGTGGACACCACCCGCTCGAGACAATATGAGGTCTGAATGCAAACCATCCCGCGGCTGGCTCCGGTAATGAGCGCCCATTTGCCTTTCACATCAACCATTCGGATCCCCTCCTGTGTGCTAAAAGATGCTCGGCTGATTTCCTAACCTATTTATTTTACTAGACTTGTAAGCGGTTTACTATCATTTAACATGAATTTGACTATGGTCAATTTGGACTATATATTGGACTATATAACGAAAATCACATGCAAGATTTGGAACTCAATGCCTATCTCGAGAATGGGAGGAGATACCTGGAGCGGATAAAAAAATGTGCCAGAGGATTTTGATTTTTACCATACTACAAATAAACCAGGTGATACTAAGATGAATCGAATTCGAAATATTTCTATCCGGACCCGAATCATGGTGCTTGTCTTCTTGGCCATGTTCGTCTCCAACACCGCTCTTATTGTAACGTTGTCTTATAGTCAGAGTAATGATTTCTTTAATCTGATCACCCCCTCTTTGGTATTAAAGGCATTTATCATTTTTCTTATTTTCCAGTTGATCGCTGCATTTATCTCCGAAGCATTTCTTGTCCGTCCGCTTAAAGAAGGAGCGAAGCTGGCCAATTCCATGGCTGAAAACGATCTGTCCGTTAAAATACATACGTTTCAACAAGGCGAAGCCGGGCAAATGATCCGCTCGCTTCAGAAGGCCAGAGATAACTTAAAGCATTTGATCGCTTCCATCCAATCCTCCTCCGAACGGGTGACGGATTCTACGGAAGAGTTAAACCGTATTATTGAGCAGGCGAATGGGCAGGTCCACGAAATCAACGAAGGCATCAAGCATTTGTTAAACGTGTTTACCCAAAATGCAGAGAGCATGAAGCAAACAGCGGTTGCGATCTCCGAGATTACGAACCATTCGCAGACGACGGCAGAACTGACGAATCGCATTGCGGAACGAGCCCAATCGGTGATGGATTCCGCGGAAGGCGGGAAGCGTTCGGTGGAATCCATCGTTGAGGCGATTAATGAGCTTGCTGCAAATACGAAGCACGTTAACAGCGAGGTGCTGGGGCTTGAGGAACAAAGTCAAAAAATAACCGAGGTCGTCAGCATTATTAAACAAATTTCCGAACAGACCCACCTGTTAGCCTTGAATGCAGCGATTGAAGCCGCCCGAGCTGGGGAAGAGGGAAGAGGGTTCGCGGTGGTAGCTGGACAAATCCGGAAATTAGCCGAAGATACGAATCACTCCCTTCAGGAAATCAGCAGCTTGGTCGAAGATATGACAGTTCGTACTGGCAGCGTCGTGTCTGCGGTTGCTCAGACGGAAGAGAAGGTTCAGCAGGGTGTAACGCAATCGGAGAACGTGAAGATCAATATCGAGCAAATCATGGACAATATGGAGAACACCTTCGCCATGTTGAACGATATTTCCGATGGGGTGACCACGCAAGCAGCTGCGCTGGAGGAAATGACTGCAACGCTGGAGGATGTGAACACTACGATCGAGTCCGGCTTGCAAGTCTCTGGCGATATTCAAGATCAGCTTGGTACGCAGGAGCAGATCTTTGGGGATATCGAGCAGACCTCCTGTAAATTGGTCGAACTGTCCGAGAATATGAACGATTTGACGAAAGTGTTCAAGCTTTAATCCCATAGCAATTAGAAAGGGCGCTTGCTTTTGCAGGCGTTCTTTTTACTATTTCATCATTCATCTTTTCGATTTCTTCACACTGAATGAAAGGGATAATGTGCAGAAGGGGGCCTATAATTGACTACCTCGCCCCTCCCGATCAAACTGGATCATCGATTCCTGCTTCAAATGGCGTATAATAAGCATGATCATACAAACTAGACAGACAGCATGGGAGAGGAGCGGCGAGGAGCATGTATGGAAATGATGGGGTACTGGATAGGCGGACACTGAAGGCGGCCTTTGACCGGACGGTTTATCAAGTGGTGGGCCACGGAAAACGGAATGTAGAGGTGCTGAAGCAGGCTTTTGCCGAGATCAGCGGCGGGGTAGACAGCGACATGTACGGTACAGGGCAAGCGCTGGAAGCTTTCGAAGCGAAAATGGCTGCAGTGCTAGGCAAGGAGTCTGCTGTATTTTTTCCGAGCGGTACAATGGCGCAGCAAATTGCCCTGCGGATATGGTGTGACCGCAAAGGGTCCAAACGTGTGGCCTATCATCCTTTATGCCATTTGGAGATTCATGAGGAGGACGGGTTGAAGGAGCTGCACGGGCTGGAGCCGATTCTCTTGGCGGATCCAGATCGGCTGATTGAGATGGAGGACGTTCGTCAGCTGCCAGAGGATGTCTCATGCCTGCTGTTGGAGCTGCCGCAGCGTGAAATCGGCGGTCAACTGCCGCCGTTCGAAGAGCTTGAGGCTATATCCGCCTACTGCCGGGAGCGAGGCATCAAGCTGCATCTGGACGGAGCCCGACTGTTTGAAGTGTTGCCTTACTACGAAAAAACCGCCGCTGAGGTTTGCGCCCTGTTCGACAGCGTCTATATCTCGTTCTACAAAGGGATCGGCGGGATTGCCGGAGCCATATTGGCCGGGGATCCGGAGCTGACGAAGGAGTCGAAGGTATGGAAAAGGCGCCACGGCGGGGATCTTATCAGCTTGTATCCTTATTTTCTCAGTGCGGATTACTATTATGAGAAACGTGTCGGAAAGATGAGAAAGTATTATCAGCAAGCACAAGAGCTCTCCAGTCTGTTTAATCAATGTCATCGGATGAAGACCGTTCCGGAGATCCCGGTGTCGAACATGTTCCATGTGCATTCGGACGTTCCCAAGGAGCGATTGGAGTCCGTGCTGATTGAAGTCTATCGGGAAACCGGGGTTGGTTTCACCTCGTTCTTGAAAGAGAAAGCGGATGGGGGAAGTGCCTTTGAAATCAGCATCGGAGACCGCTACAGTGAGGTGCCGAAAGATCGGCTGCAGCTAGCGTTCGAGCTGATGGATAAGAAGTTGAAGGGACTTTCGCTTTAAACTTGGATTTGTTTGAGATGCAGAGCACCGTAGGATGCGATTTGATGTCGTTCCTTACGGTGTTTTTTTGCATATATGCTTCGATAATTCAAGCCTGCTCGCAATAATGAATGCAAGAGAGTGATGTATGCGCTTCCTCGAACAAGGCCGATCTCTTTTCTCGGCGAATTTGCCTTTCCCTCTTCTTTACACTTCTTCAGGCGGGGAGTATGATTCATCCGTAACAAAAATTGATATGACAAAACCTGATCGCTGAGTTCTTTCTCATGCAGAAAGAAACGGGGGAACCAATGAAACTCGCCCAATGAGGCGGTTTCCGGGGTGAATCGCTTGATTTGGCCAGTAAGCCAAACCGGCGTAGGGCTGCTTTCGTGCCCGAATCCGTCAGCTAACTCCGTAAGCGTCCGAAAGAGGGAATTGTCGCGGTGACGCTTGAGATTTTTTTCAAAGCGGCTGCGGGAAGGTCCAGCTTTCCTGCGGCCTTTTTGCGTTGTTCGCTGCATGCATGAGAGCCCTATAGGAGTAAGAATGGATCAGGATCGAAGGTTTATTTTGCGAATGAAAAGAGGATCTCATCATGGGAAGCAAACTGAAACGTATATTGATTGGCAGACCGATGAAAAGCACTGAAATTGAAGGAGAAAAGCTTAGCAAACTTAAAGCGCTGGCCGTGTTGTCGTCGGACGCATTGTCCTCCGTGGTATACGGGACCGAGCAGATTCTGATCGTCCTGATGGCGGCGGGATTTTCCGCTCTCTGGTATTCGATTCCGATCTCATTTGCGGTACTTGGGCTTTTGTTGATTCTGATTCTGTCGTATCGCCAAACGATTTTCTCCTATCCGACTGGAGGCGGCGCTTATATCGTGGCGATGGATAACCTAGGGCGTTCAACCGGACTACTGGCCGGCGGATCGCTGCTTGTCGACTATATTTTAACGGTGGCTGTAAGCTCGTCAGCCGGTACGGATGCCATCACATCGGCTTTCCCGATGCTGCATGATCAACGGGTATTGATCGCCCTGTTGATGATTACGCTGTTGACGATGATGAACCTGCGTGGAGTTACAGAATCGGCCTCGATGTTGGCGGTTCCGGTATACTTGTTCGTGGCCTCCATCTTTGTCCTGATTGTGTCGGGACTTTACAAGTATTGGACTGGCGGGATTCATGCCAGTGTGCCGGAGTTTGGGACGGCCGTATCCAATGTCAGCTTGTTCCTGCTGCTTAAGGCGTTCAGTTCGGGATGCTCGGCCTTAACCGGGGTTGAGGCGGTGTCCAACGCTATTCCGAACTTCAAGCCACCGGCAGAACGGAATGCCGCAGCCACGCTGGTGATGATGGGGGTTATTCTCTGTACCATGTTTATTGGGATTAGTACGCTGGCCTATTGGTACGGCATTGCTCCAGATCCGAAGGCCACCGTGATTTCTCAAATCGCTGAATCGACCTTTGGGAGAGGGAGCTTGTACTACTTGATCCAAGGTATTACGGCGTTAATCTTGTTTTTGGCCGCCAATACGGCTTATTCGGCCTTCCCGCTGCTGGCGTTTATGCTCGCCAAGGACAAATACATGCCGCATGCGTTTATGGTGCGCGGTGACCGGCTTGGCTTCTCCAACGGAATCATCTTCCTTGGTGCAGCTTCAGCGCTGCTGGTGCTAGGATTCCACGGTAACACGGAGAGCTTGATTCCGCTCTATGCGGTTGGGGTATTTATTCCGTTCACCTTGTCCCAGCTGGGGATGATGGTTCGCTGGATCAAGCACAAGCCCCAAGGTTGGGTGGTCCGGTTCACGATTAACACGATTGGCATGCTAACGACGCTGGGCATTACGCTTATCTTTATCATCACGAAGTTTTCGCATGTCTGGTTCATATTTGTCTTCTTGCCGCTGGTAATGTTTATTTTCTATCAAATTCATCGTCATTATCTCAATATCGCCGAACAGCTTCGGATCAACATCGATAAAGATAAACCTTGCATAAAGGGCAGCACGATCGTTGTTCCGGTGGCAGGGGTTACGCGCGTCGTGATGAACTCGTTAAGCTATGCGAAATCACTGACGGATAACGTTGTCGCGGTGTATGTTGGGTTTGATGATGCGGACATCGAACGCATGGAGAAGAAGTGGGAGGAATGGAATCCGGGGGTTCGGCTCATCACGCTACGCTCCAGCTTCCGCAGCATTATCCGACCGCTGATGAAATTTATTGATACCGTGGAATGGAAAACGTCGGAGACCGATCACATTACCGTCCTGATTCCGCAATTTATTCCTCGGCACTGGTGGCAGAACATCCTGCATAATCAGTCGAGCCTACTGCTTAGAGCTTATCTATTTAACAAGAAAGACATCGTCATCACGACCGTACCTTACCATCTGCAAAAATAACCCAAAACCCCCGAGTCGTCACGACGGCTTCGGGGGTTTTGGGTTAGATTATTGAATTTGATCCAGCAACTGATATGCTTCCTGTTTGGTGGTCACCTGCAGCAGTTGTTCGCGGAATGCGTCATCCATCAGTTTGCGGGACAACATTTGCAGTATCTTCAAATGCTCGTTTCCTTTGTTCTCGGCAGGGACGGCGATCATGAAGATCAGCTTGGCAGGTGTTCCGTCCGCGCTGTTCCAATCGACGCCTTCGGGTTTAATCCCAAATACAACTCGCGGCTTCAGCACCGCCGCTGATTTGCCATGCGGTACGGCGACGTTCATGCCGATCCCGGTAGAGCTTTCTTGCTCGCGTTTGAGAATCGCCTGTTTGAACTCATCTACAGAGGTCAGCACCCCTTCCGCCTTCAGCTTGGCAATCATTTCGTCAATCACTTCGTCTCGCGTAGAAGCGGACAGGGAAGGTTCGATCAGGTCCAGACTGATGATATCTGTGAGTTTACGAACTTCGTGGTGCGGTTCAGCAGCCGGCACGCTGATCGGACGAACGTTATTAGTACGCGTTGTTTCTATGGTTGGAGCTGCTTCGTCGACAGCGCTGGCCCCGGCGAGCTGAGGCTCGATTTGTTCTTTCTTCAGCAACTTGATCATCAAAGCTGTAACGATGGAACCTGCGATCACGGCGACAAAGAACATCAGAACATTGTCAACGGCACCAAGTACGGCAACGATGGGACCGCCATGAGCAACGCGGTCGCCGACCCCGCCCAGCATAGCGACAACGGAGCCGACCATCGACCCGACCATGATGCTTGGAATGACACGCAGCGGGTCTTGCGATGCGAAGGGAATCGCACCTTCCGTGATCCCGAACAAGCCCATCGTAAAGGCGGCTTTGCCGGATTCTCGTTCCGCATTATGGAACTTGCGCTTGAACAAGAATGTTGCCAGACCCAGACCGATTGGCGGAACGCAGATCGCCACGGCGATGGGTCCCATGATTTGATAGTTCCCCTCCGCGATCATCGCGGAGCCGAACATGAACGCTACCTTGTTAACCGGACCACCCATGTCGAAGGAGATCATGGCGCCCAGAATCAAGGCCAGCAGAATCGAGCTGGCTCCTTGCATGCTGGCAAGCCAGTTGGTCAGCCATTCAAACACTTGGGCGATCGGGCCGCCAAGCAGGTAAATGAAGGCGAGACCCACGATCAGCGAAGAGAGCACCGGGATAATGATAATCGGCATAATCGGATTAATCGCTTTTGGCACTTTCCACTTCTTAATCCATAGTGCAGCATAACCCGCGAGGAAGCCGGCGATAATCCCGCCGATGAAGCCAGCGCCGGCTTCACTTCCGTAGAAGCTGCCGTTAGCGGCGATGTAACCGCCGATGATCCCGGGAGCCAGACCCGGCCGGTCAGCGATACTAAACGCGATGAAACCGGCAAGTACCGGTACCATAAATGTAAAGGACGCTGCCCCCAGCTTCTCAATCGTTTTCCAGAACGAGTCTTCGGGAATTTGCAGACCGCCCGGCGTAGGTACGCCGCCAATCGACAGTGCGATTGCGATCAAGAGACCGCCCACGACGATGAACGGAATCATGTACCCAACACCGCTCATCAGGTGGCGATAAAAGGCGTTTTGCTGCTTGGCGCCAGTCTTGACCTCCATGCCTTCGCCGTTTCTTTGGCCTTGGTATACCGGCACTTCTCCCCGAATCATCTGCTGGATGAGTGTCTCAGGGTTTCGGATGCCTTCCTGCACGCCCGCCACAAGCAGCTTCTTGCCAACGAACCGGCTCTTGTCTACCGTTTTGTCAGCTGCGATGATAATGCCATCCGCTTGGCGGATATCTTCTTCTGTGAACTCGTTTTCCACACCAATCGAGCCTTGGGTCTCGACCTTCATGGCAATACCTAGCTTATCGGCAGCCTTTTGCAGATTTTCCGCCGCCATGTACGTATGGGCAATCCCGTTGGGACATGAGGTAATCGCCAGTAGTTTCATGGATTTATCCTCCTGTAGTTCAAGATCGAAATCGTTTACATGACCCATCTTATCGCAAAAGGAACGGCGGAAAAGAACTTTATATTACCGGAAGTTCCGGAAAAACGGATTTATTTCCTACAGGTAACTGAGCAGCTCCTCTGGAGTTCGTGCTTGCACAAGCCGCTCAATGGTTGACGGCTGTTCGCTAAGCAGGGAGAGGCGCTGGAACAACTTTTTCGTCATCTCTTGCTCTTGCGGAGCCAGCGCCAGCATAAATACGACGGACACCTTCTCTTCTTGCCATTCCAACGGCTCTTCCAGGGTAGCAATCGCGATTCGCGAAGAGCGAATCAGCTTTGGCTCGCCGTGGGGGATTGCTATGCCGCCGCCGATGGTCGTAGACGAGAGCCGTTCCCGCAGCAACGCCTGATGCGCGTAATCCGGTTCGACGAATCCCTGCTTGGCGAGCTCGTTCCCTAACAGCTCGATCAGCTCAAACCGATGGCCGATGGTGAGGCGCGGGAAGATGAGTGAGGCTTGCGTGTACATGCCCAGAATCGAACCAGCGTGTTCGGTATGACCGGACCCTTGATCCAGCTTGCCGATGAAATCGGTGATCTTCTGCGTTTCGCCGGCCTCTAGCAACGGAGATACCGTGATATAGGGGACGTTCACATTCTCCAAAGGAATCGTTGAGATGATAAAGTCAACCGAATGTTGAGCTAAATATCCCGTAAGATCAGCTTTCCGAACGGAATCCAATACATGCAGCTCAGGGAATTTGCGCTCCAGCTTGCTGCGCAGGATTTGGGACATGCCCCCCCATATGGCAGACGGTCACGATTCGCTTCCTTGTCTCCGCAGGTTGGCGCAGTCTCTCTACTGAAGCTTGAAAATGCTGCGTCAAATAAGCCACCTCCTCTTCAGGAATGGTGAAGGGGTACCCTTTGCTTAACTCTCTCGTCGCATAAATCACCATATCGAACATGTAAGGATACATTCGCTTGATATCCTGCAGCATCGGATTCGATACGGTAAGCCCATAACTTAACCGGTTCAACGTGGAATATAAATGAATGCGTAAGCCTTCCATCAAAGCCTCATCTTGGCCAAAATCGACCCAGGTTAAGGCGGACATCTTCCTTACGAGCGACTCCGCTAAACCGCGAGCTTCCGCCGTTTCCGCAGATGGGCCGACTTCAGGCTCCGCCGTTTCGATCCGTGCCCGGGAGCGAATCTTCCCGCCTAGAATATGTGCGGTCAAATAAGCAACTTCATCCTCAGGGAAATGAACCGCGAAAAAGCGCTCCAGCTTTCGAATGAAGGCTCCGGTCCAGCGGAACTCCGGCTTCTCGCGGACAAAAATCTTCTCTTGTTCAGAGAAGGAAATCGGCTGGTTCAGCTTCGTCCGCCGAATCATGAGGAGCGTATGAATGAGCAAGTTGTCGAACGCTTCATCCGTAAAAGCAAGCTGAGCATCCAGCTCGAGCTGCTTAAGCTCGCAGGTCACGATATCAAGCTCATGGGGAGCAAACCGATCCTTGATGAAGGCTTGGCCTGCTTCGCCGGTGAGTTGGGACAGCTTGGACAACGCCGCGCGTTTATCCCGTTCTCTCCCTTCGAGCAGGACGCCGACCTTTTGCTTGGAAACGACGGTCAGGTCCCATTTCTCGAGCCAATCCCGCAGGGCGTCCAAATCTTTTTTGATTACGGTCTTACTGGTGTAGTGCTTGTCGGCCAGCTCTTGAATTGTGACCGGCTTCGTCTCCATCAAAAGTTGGTAGGCCACGGCGATAAGCCGCTCCTCTTCCGTTTCCTGTTCCTTTGGCTTGCTGGACCTTGATCGGAGCAGTTCTGCGGTGAGTTGAGCCTTGTCCGACTCAGAAATATCCAAGGTCACCCCGTATCCAGGTTTGCGGACCACACGGCTAGTAGACGATTGAGCTAAATACTGATCGATTTCGTCCAGATCGTTACGTATCGTTTTCTCCGAGCACCCAAAGTGCACGGCGATATCCCGGATCACCAAGTGAGGCCGGGCATCGGTAAGCAGCATATGTAAAATGTCCTTCTGACGGTCGTTCATCGCTACGCGTCACCCCCTTTATCTAAATGATGGGATTAGCATTTCTGGAACAGGCATTTCTGGAACAGGTAGATTCGATACGGCCGGGCACCAATCCCCTCATCCGCACGTACACTAACCTAGATTCACCTGAATATTGACAAGGAGGGGAACAGGTTTGATCCTACTGCCGCCACAAGATAAGAGGCAACTTGCCCAAATGACGCTGCCTCCGCTTCAAAGGAAAATTGTGCAGGCGCAAGAACGAAGCCCGATACCCTATCGTTACGGTTCTTTAGATGAATTGCTGTTCGAATTGGCGCTCCGCAACTCGATCGTGGATTCGGCCTTGGCGCTGAATGGAAGCGGGGCTCAGTTTGCGGTCTACCGTAAATCCCGATGCAATGAGATGTACTGGAACCGTACGGAGGAAGGAGGGTTTCGGCTAAAAAATGGAGTAGCGCCGTCGGATGCCATCACCGACATTTACCGGAACGGTCCGCTTTATGGCTTCGAATGCTCGATGGCGATGATGATCGTGATGTACAAGGCCGTACTGGATCAAATCGGCAGCCGGGCGTTTAATACGTATTTTACCAACTTGTATCTTTACGATTGGCAGTATGACAGTGATCTGGGATTTCGTCAAGGAAGTTTAAGACTGGGGCCTTATCCCGGGGATATTCTCTATTTCAAAAATCCGGACCATAACCCCGAAACTCCGGAATGGCAAGGGGAGAACGTCATCGTACTGGGCGAAGACCGCTATTATGGCCATGGCATCGGTATCCGTTCTTCCGCCGAGATCATCGATGCACTCAACCGAAGAAGAAAGCCCGGCAGCCGGCGATCGGCGTACTTGATGGATTTGATCATTTATCCCAATTATGATCATATTCGTTCCCTGCGCGGCGTGTATGCTCGGATCGGCAGCACCGTCTATCGTCGCCGCGGCTCTCAGAACGAAGCCTATCACCCGGATTCCCACCAAGCCTAAGAACAACAAAGCCTCCCGCATCTGGCAGGAGGCTTTGTTGCTTTACGTTTAGAAAAAGAACGGGAAGAAGAATCTTCTGAAGAAGAAGAACGGGTAAGGCCGGCGAATAAAGCGGCGGAAGCGGCGCGGATAGCCATATCCGTAACCAAAACCTCCGTAGTAAGGATAACCGCCATAAGGGGACCCGAATGCGCGATCATCCATATCCCCAACTGGAACGAGCAGATAGACGTGGTCATCATCCATTCCATCGATGATCCCTTCATACATTCTGCCATCTGTGCCTTCCATTTGCATGAGGTGATGATGATATTTTTTACACATCTCCATCATTTGTTTCTTGTGATCGTATCCCATCGGCTCTTGGCTCATCGGGCTTACTTGGCTTGGTGTACCGCCGTAAGGTGAATACATACTAGGCATTTCCATCCATTCCTCCTTTGTTCTTGCTGCAGTATATTCACGGAGATGGGCATTTGTGCCGATGGTTCGTGTCCTTCATTTTGCGAGTGATCTGCTTTGTACCGGATTGCGTGCGAATATGCTAAGATGGGGATGCATTGAGCGATGGCCTCATCACAATCATTTATTATGAAAAGGCTCTGTTAAAGTACATTGTTGATATTTGATACCCTTCCAAATTCATAGTATAATCTAAATAAGAACAAACATTCGGAAGAGGTTGTAAAGATGGACAAAGCGTTTAGTAACTTGTTAAAGTATATCGACAATTTGCACCATACTAAAAAAGAGCAAGTTTATCAATGGGTAAAACGCTATGTTGACCCGACCTCTTCCGTTGGTGGTCGGCTAATTAATGAAATGCGGGAAACCCGTTTTAAGGAAGGTTTCGAGTGTCCTCATTGTTCTTCTGAACACGTTGTTCGGTTTGGCAAAGTTAAAGGTCGTCAACGCTATCATTGTAAAAGTTGCCGAAAAACATTTACCGATACAACTAACACTGTACTTTACCGCACTCGAAAAGGTGACGAATGGATTACATTTGCGGACTGTATGTTCAACGGCTACTCCCTGCGAAAATCGGCTGAAATCGTAGGGGTTACTTGGGTTACGCTTTTTTACTGGAGACATAAACTTCTGTCCGCCTTAAAACAAATGGATTTTGACCATTTTGAAGGTATTGTTGAGGTTGACGAAACATATTTCCTATACTCTCAAAAAGGGAAACGTGGCATTACTGAACGGAAACCTCGAAAGCGTGGAGGAAAATCCAAACATAGAGGCATCAGCCACGAACAAGTATGTGTTCTTGTCGCAAGAGACCGTACAAAAGCAACTGTCTCCAAAGTTTCTTGTATGGGTCGTATTGTGAAGCCAAAAGTTGAAACAATCATTGGCTCTAAACTATCATCCGACAATGTGCTTGTAACGGATGCTTGGAGAGCCTACAAAACCTATGCAAAAGAAAAAGGTTTAGAGCATTACCGAATCAAGTCTGATGATGGAAAGTACGTTATTAAAGGCTTATATCATATTCAAAATGTGAACAGCTTTCATTCTCGAATGAAAAAATGGCTTGACCGTTTTAAAGGTGTCGCTACAAAATATCTCGACAATTACCTTGCTTGGTTCTTGTTTATAGATAGTCGTAGTAACGAAAGCACAAAGCAACACATTAAAGAACTTCTGCTAACATCATTTGTATTTGAAATGAAAGAGACTTATGATAGTTTACGACTATCAAAATTCAATGTGTAGTCCATTTTCAACGAGGTGTATGGTTAAATGCGTGTCAACTCATATAAAAATGTTACCGAAGGATAATGGTTCACTCACGTAATTT
>NZ_JAWDJI010000004.1:0-35335 GCF_032465655.1 Paenibacillus sp. 3LSP
CGCAAGGGCAAGGCCGCCGCGGGCAGAGCGGCCGCGGCGGGGGACGAGGGCGCCGGGGGCGGTAGCCGGCGCCCTCGATTTACCAAGTAACTTTTAACGGCTCCATCCGTTAAAGAATAGTAGAAAACACATAAGGTGCCTGGGAAACATCAATCCAGGCCCCGTACAGGGGAGGAACCAGGATGAACAGCAAGAAAGGCGTGGTGACTGCGGCGATGGCCCTGTTGTTAACAGCGGTCCTAATTGCAGGTTGCGGCAAACAAGCAGCCAACGCTCCGCAGACACCAGCAGAGAACAGCACGAACACGGCTGTCGGCGCCAATAACGGGGCAGGGAACAATGCTGCCAACGACACCAGCACCGCGGACGATCAAGCTACAGAAGGCAATAACGCAACAAACGATGGCAGTACCGGCAATGGGGATTCCAGCGATTCAACACAAGCTCCTGATGGTTCCAGCGACAGCAGCGGAGGGGACCGCGCGGCGATGTCGGATCCGTACAGTGTGGCGGTGCTGATTAACAAGCAATTTGCTTTGCCGGATGATTACGAGCCGAAGGATCTGGTGTATCCCGACGTTCGGTTTACGTTCAAAGAAAAAATCGAAAAACGCATGATGCGCAAAGAGGCGGCGAAGGCGCTTGAGGAGCTGTTCGCTGGAGCCGAGAAAGACGGGATCTACCTGGCTGGCGTGTCGGCGTACCGTTCACATAAGACCCAAACGGCGCTGTTTAACCGTTACGTGGAGAAGGACGGCGAGGAAGTTGCGAAGACGTACAGCGCGGTTCCGGGCCACAGCGAGCATGAGACTGGGCTGGCCATCGACGTTTCGGGCAGCGATGGCAAATGCGCAGCGGAAAGCTGCTTTGGTGACACGAAGGAAGCGGCCTGGCTGGCGGATCATGCCACCGAGTACGGATTTATCATTCGTTATCCGGAAGGGAAGGAAGACATTACCGGTTACAAATATGAGCCATGGCACCTGCGTTATGTAGGAAAAGAAATTGCAGCTGACATTGGTAAACGCGGTATTACGTTGGAAGAATATTATGATGCCATACCGGTATCTGGTCAATGATTTCATTAGATCTTTGGAGAGCGTGAGCTTATCCGTGAAAGACGCCTGCGGGCGTCTTTTTTTGTTTTTGCCTCCAACGAAGAAAGCGAATAAAATTAACAGTTGACACCTGATAATGATTATCAGTATCTTTAAGAAGATGAAGTTTTTATGAATCTAAGATGAAGTCGTGCGATAGACTCTTTTAACAATGATACATTGGTGGGTTTATTCAGTTGGACACGGAAAGGATGGGTGCCATGGTCTCCTTAAAAACTTCGCATCTAGACATTGCCTATGAGGATCGTCTGATCGTCGAAGACTTAAATATTTCGATTCCCGAGGGGAAAATCACGGCGTTGGTTGGCGCGAACGGCTCTGGTAAATCAACGGTCCTGAAAACGATGGCTCGGATCCTTCAGCCGAAGTCCGGCAGCGTGCTGCTGAACGGCAAATCGATCCATAAGCAGTCGACGCGGGAGGTAGCCAAGCAACTGGCGATTCTGCCGCAGAACCCAACCGCCCCGGAAGGATTAACGGTTTATGAGCTTGTGTCGTACGGGCGTTTTCCACATCAGAAAGGGTTCGGAGGTCTGAAGGCCGAAGACCGGAAAATTGTCGAGTGGGCGATCGAAGCCACCCGCATGACCGAGTTCAGTGACCGGGCCTTAGAGCATCTGTCCGGCGGTCAACGGCAGCGGGCCTGGATTGCCATGGCGCTGGCGCAGGAGACGGATATCCTGTTCCTCGACGAACCTACGACGTTCCTAGATATGGCCCATCAGCTGGAAGTGCTTCAATTGCTGGAGGAGCTGAATGCCACATCCAACCGGACGATTGTGATGGTTGTCCATGATTTGAATCATGCTGCTCGTTACGCACATTATATGATCGCGATTAAGCAAGGCCAGGCTGTCGCTTCCGGTACACCGGAAGAGGTCGTGACCTCCAAAGTGCTGCGCGATGTGTTCGGGATCGAGGCGGATATCGTAACCGATCCGCGGAGCGGTGTGCCGCTGTGCCTCCCTTATGAGCTGTACCGGGCTGCAGCTGAAGGCAAAGTACAAGTACGCAAGGGCAAAAATGATGGACCGGAAGAGGCTTCGCCCAAAGTCGTCTCGTTCCTGTAGTGGGGGAACCCAAGATGAACATCAATTATCAGCTGCTGGAGCAGCAATTGGCGATTGTTACAGAGCAGCGGACGGATGCTTTCTTCACGATGCCCGCTGAGCGGCTGTTGGATCGCGGGCAGCTAGTGGCTTTTTTGGAAATCTACCAAGAGAAAATTAAGGGGCTTGATCTTCAAGTATCCGCCACCTATTTTGCCTCGAGCTGGCGAGTCGTGTGTGCGGCGCTGCACTATATGGTGTCGGTGACCTCGGGCAAGCTCCATTTTTCGCTCGACAATCTCACCCTTCAACTCGTGATGGTGAACGGATTTCCTTGGGTTTATTTTGTGCTGAACGATAAAGCAGAACACCCTTGGCCGGCGGGTGACCGTCAATCCTGGCAGACCCGGGAGCTAACTCGTTTTTACGGGGAAGTGCTGCGACCTGTCATGGAAAATATGGCGGCCGTCACCAAGCTGCCGGTTGCCCAGTTATGGGGGCAGTTGCCTCAAGGTGTGCAATATTATGTCCATGCCATCGCAGGGCGTCTGGAGGAAGAAGACTCACGTTCTCAACTCCTGAAGGAGTACGAGGGCGTGAAGGAGCTGCCCGCCGAGGCGTTTGGCTTAAAGCGCAATCCGTATCGGGTCAAGGAAGTGCTGCTGGATGATCCTTATCGGCCAGGTGAGAAATCTCCGATGAAACCAACCTGTTGCTTGGCCTATCGGACGGACACCGGAATTGGATACTGTTACGGGTGTCCCAAGCTCTCCAAGTCGGAGCGGGAGGCCAAATATGAGGAGATCCGTCAGCAGCTTGCTGCGGCTCAAGCGCAATAAAGAGCCGGTTGCCGCTGAAGGTGAGATGCACGCGGACGCTGGTTTCTTTCTACATACGCGATACGCACTTGCGAAAATAATAAGCACTTGGCAATCCTGAAGAGGCTTCGGGGTTCCAAGTGCTTTTCTTTTTCGATCCCTCAACCTTCCAGCTTAATATCCCAAATCAAAGGGAAATCTGATAAGGGCTCCCCCAAGCTGAACCAAAGGGATCATCGTGCAAAAGAGGCGTGCGAGAAGGGATTATAGCTAGGCTTTCGGACATTATAAATTCAGAAATTAAAATTTCTTTCTTTTTCCTCTTGTAATGTGAAAAAAGTCACACTATAATAAGAAGCATGAAGTGAAAAAAATCACAATAATCCAAACTCATAAGTGGCAGTTTTCACAAGTTATGACGTTTGCTATACACCATCAAACAGTATGGATTATGGAGGAGGAAGAAATCATGAAAGTAGCAGTTATCGGATGTACACACGCAGGCACGGCAGCCATCATTAATACGGCCAAACTTTACCCAGAGGCGGAAATTACCGTATATGAACGGAACGACAATATCTCGTTCTTGTCGTGCGGCATCGCCCTCTATGTCGGAGGGATGGTGAAAGATCCTCAGGGGCTGTTTTACTCCTCGCCGCAGCAATTGGCTGAGCTGGGTGTAAATACAAAGATGCGGCATGAAGTCGTATCGGTGGATACAGACGCGAAAGTCCTTCAAGCCCGCAACCTAGAGACCGGCGAAGTGTTTGAAGATCAGTTCGACAAGCTGATTGTAACGACGGGGTCGTGGCCGATCGTACCGAAGTTTGAGGGCAGTGAACTGGAGAATATTTTGCTCTCGAAGAACTATAACCACTCCAACACCATCATCGAAAAAGCAAAACAAGCCAGCAACATCGTTGTTGTTGGTGCAGGTTACATCGGGGTGGAGCTGGTTGAAGCGTTCCAGCTTAATGGAAAGCACGTTACGTTGATCGATGCGGAGGAGCGCATTTTGAGCAAGTACCTTGATGCGGAGTACACGGACAAGATCGAACAATCGCTCCGCGACCATGGCATTGAGCTGGCATTAGGTCAAAAAGTCACACGCTTTGAAGGCGAGAATGGCAAAGTCGCGCAAGTGATCACCGATAAAGGCACATACGCTGCCGACCTGGTGATTATGTGCATCGGGTTCCGCCCTAACACAGAGCTGTTAAAAGGTCAGGTTGATATGCTGGACAATGGCGCGATCATCGTGGATGAATATATGCGCACCTCGAAGCCGGATGTGTATGCGGCAGGTGATAGCTGTGCCGTCTACTATAACCCGACAGGAAAGCATGCTTATATCCCGCTGGCAACCAACGCCGTCCGCATGGGGACGCTGGTCGCACGGAATCTGGTTGCACCAACCGTGAAGTATATGGGGACCCAAGGCACTTCGGGAATTAAAATCTATGAGGATAATATCGCCGGAACCGGATTAACGGAAGCAGCAGCCAAGGACGCCGGTTTGGACGCAGAGGCGGTGCTGATCACTGACAACTACCGCCCGGAATTTATGCCAACCCATGAGCCGGTCCTGCTGAAGGTAGTCTACGAGAAAAATACTCGCCGGATTTTGGGCGCACAAATCATGTCGAAAGTAGACTTGACTCAGTCGATCAACACGATTTCGGTGTGCATCCAAAATGGAATGAAAATGGAAGAGCTCGCTTTCGTCGATTTCTTCTTCCAACCTCATTACAACAAACCGTGGAATTTCTTGAACAGTGCAGGCTTACAGGTGCTGCCGGAAGTTCCGAAGCGGGAAACGGTTCACGCCTAAAACAAGAACATCAACGAGTTTCATCTCGAAATAAGCCGATTCGAAAAGGGCATAAACCCTTGAGGAATCGGCTTTTTTATTTGATTGAAACCATATAGCCAAAAAACAAATGACAAAAATACAAAATTGATACTTGATATCTGATATATGTACGATATATAATCAAGCCATCAAATGGAGGAGATGATCAAAATGAAAAATGAAACGAAGGATCAAGTAGTTCTCGTCACAGGCGCATCCACTGGAATCGGAAATTTGACGGCTCGGTCTTTGGCCGAGGCCGGACACACGGTATATGCCAGCATGCGGAACATCGGAGGCCGCAATGCTGTCCGTGCCGAGGAGCTTCTGGAATATGGAAGAAGCCATGGGCTGGACCTTCGAGTTGTGGAACTCGACGTGCAATCCGATGCTTCAGCTGAAGCTGCCGTCGCAACGATTCTTGAGGAGGCCGGCAAACTGGACGTCGTCGTGCATAATGCAGGTCATTTAGTGGTTGGCTACGTTGAGGCGTTTACCCCAGAGGATATCCATCATCTGTTTGACGTGAACGCCCTCGGAATCCAACGGGTGAACCGGGCTGTACTCCCGCATATGCGAGAGCGTCGTTCGGGAACTCTTGTTTATGTCGGCAGCACAACGACGGTAGTTGCTCCACCATTCATGGGCCCTTACGTAGCCTCCAAGTTCGCCGGTGATGCAATTGCTCAGGTCACCGCCTACGAAGTAGGGCAATTCGGCATCGAATCGACGATCGTCATGCCAGGTCCGTTTACTGAGGGAACCGACCATTTCCCGAATGCCAGCCGGGCAAGCGATGTAGAACGGAGTAAGGCTTATGCCGAGCTGGACCCGTTGGTAGAGCGTAATGAAGAAGCTACGTCGAGTCTATTTGTACCAGGGGTCGATGCCCATCCTAGAGCGGTTGGCGAAGAAATTGCTCGCATTCTTGCGATGCCGGCGGGAACACGCCCGTTCCGCAGCGTCGTGGACTTCACCAATGCAGGCGTTGAAGAGGTTAACGAGGCAGCCCGTCAGGCGCAGGCGAATTTCATTAACCGCCTGGGCTTTGGAGAGTTGTTGCATGTCAAAACCGCACAAAACGCTCAAAACTAATAAATCTGTTCAAATTTCATCACGCGGGGCCAAAGTCGTTGTAAACTACGCCAGCAGCCCTGAGAAAGCAGAAGCCGTAGTGAAGGGGATTCAAGCTGAGGGCGGGGAGGCTGTCGCGATTCAAGCCGATGTCAGCAAGCTGGCTGAATTGGAGAAGCTGTTCCAGAAGACGAAGGAATCCTTTGGACGTCTCGATATTCTGATCAATAACGCAGGGGTCATGGTTACGAAGCCGCTGAAAGATATCACGGAAGAGGATTTCGACCGGCAATTTGCGATTAACGTGAAGGGAACCTTTTTCGCGATTCAGAAAGCTGTGGATTATATGGAGGCAGGGGGCCGTATTATCAACTTCTCGACATCCGTCACTGGTCAAATGTTCCCTACTTACAGCTCTTATGCAGCCAGCAAGGGAGCTGTAGAGCAGATCACACGACAGCTGGCGAAGGAGCTTGGACCGTTGGGCATTACGATCAATGCGGTTGGCCCAGGACCGGTGAATACAGAACTGTTTACTGTCGGAAAAACACCGGAGCAAATCAAAGCCGTCGGCAACACGAATGCCTTCGGACGGTTGGCGGAGCCAGAGGATATTACGAGCGTCGTCCTGTTCCTGGCAGGGCCGGAATCCGGTTGGGTTACCGGGCAAACCATTCGTGTTAACGGCGGTTTCATCTGATTAAGCTGTTCACAATTGACAAAAATCATATTATTGTCATTTGGATGCGATTTTGATATAGTGGGGAAAAAACGGGGAGGAGGACGGGTGAAATGAGCAACGAGCTGCCTTTAAGCAAAGAACAAATTATGGATACCGCAGAGCAGGTGCTAAGGCGCTTCGGACCGGATAAAACCTCCGTGCTGGATGTGGCGCGTGCGCTGCAAGTAAGTCATGGCACGTTGTACCGGCATTTTTCCAGCAAGGCCGCGCTTCGCGAAGCGGTGACGGAACGTTGGTTAACGCGAAGCATTGCCGCCCCTCTAGCAGATATTGCGAACGGCACAGACGGAAGTTATACGGAGCGCTTGAAGCTGTGGCTGAAGACGTTAATTGGCTGCAAGCGAACCTATGCCAGCGAAGACCCAGAGATGTTTGCCATGTATGCCGCTGTAACTGAAGCAGCCGCGGAGATCATCGAAGCTCATATTGATCACTTGATCGGACAGATTCACACGATTTTTGAGGGCGGCATCCGTGCGGGAGAGTTTAAAGCGCTGGAGCCGAAGGAAGCATCAAGAGCCATCTTCCTGGCGTTCCTGCATTTCCATCATCCCGCACACTTCCGCCAATGGACGAATGAGCGGATTGACGCAGATTTTGATGCGGTATGGCAGTTAATCTTGGGCGGGATGGCCGCACCATCCAAATAATTACACGCTCACGTGCAGGTTAAAGACCCTTTCCGGGATTGCTCTGGAAGGGGTCTTTTGTGATTTTGTGATCATTAGGGAAATCCCTGATTTGTGAAAACGCTAACGTGATCTATGTTATTTTTTCAAGGTCCATTCACACGCTACAATGAACACGACTTCAAACGACGAATGACCTGTGAAGTGTCGTTTAGAAATGACATATAAAAGGAGACAGGATCATGGCTTATTCTAAACCTGCACAAATTGCCGAAGTATCCGTAGAATATGGCGTCAAAAAAGCATATTATCCACTGCTTACCGTATTGATTCTTGGTTTTTTGGGAGGGGCGTTTATCGCGCTTGGCTTCCTTCTTGATATTCGCGTGATCAGCAGCGCTCCGGCGGAATGGGGCAGTATCGCCAATTTTATCGGGGCTGCGGTATTCCCAATCGGCTTGATTCTTGTGTTGCTGGCGGGCGGGGAACTGTTGACCGGCAATATGATGGCGGTGCCGTTGGCACGGATGGCGGGGCGAATTTCCACTGGAGATCTGTGCAAAAATCTCGTCCTCATCACGTTAAGCAATTTCGTGGGTGCTTTGTTTGTCGCTTACTTTTTTGGACACGTGGTTGGTTTGACGGCCAGCGGGCCTTATCTGGAGAAGCTGGTCGATATGGCTGGTCATAAGCTGGACGACAGCTTCCTGCAAGCGTTCGTGTCCGGGATCGGCTGCAACTGGTTGGTTGCTTTGGCGGTATGGCTCTCCTATGGCGCAGATAATATGAGCGGTAAAATCCTGGGCATCTGGTTCCCAACCATGGCCTTTGTTGCGATTGGCTTCCAGCACGTTGTTGCGAATATGTTCCTGATTCCAGCGGCGATTTTTGAAGGATATTACTCTTGGGGTGAATATTTGAGTAACTTTGTACCGGTATGGCTGGGGAATTTAACCGGTGGGGCTATCTTCGTGGCTTCGGCGTATTGGGCAGCTTTTCTGAAGGATAAAGGGTCCAAGGATGCAACGGCTGCCGGGTTGGCTGCGTCCTCTGAGGCGGCGAAACATCACGGATAAACCGAGCAGGCTTCAGTTGGGTTTAGGTTGGGCTGGGCTGGGTTGGGTTGAGCACGGCCCGGCTCAGCTCGGCTAGGATTAATTGGCCGGCTTGGCCTTGCTTGGATTGACTTGGATTGGCTTCTTAGCTTGGCTCTTGGCTTGCTTAGCGTGTTTGGCCCTTGACTGGGTTTGCTGTTTGTTGGAGCCCCTCTTTACACCATTATCCCGATGAATCAGAAAAATTCGTTAAGAGATTCGTTAGGAGAAAAAACAGTGCCTCGATTTATAGCTAATTCGCTCTCCCCCATTAGCCAATCGACGATAGGCTGGGGGTTCTCATCCTTCCTCCATTTACATTCATCTCATTAACTCTAATCAAACGACCTTCCTATGAATAGCTACCCTTCACTTCATAAAGAATGATTATCTGAACAAAGGGAATACCTGATTAAAATAAATACTGTACCAAAGGGATACCGCACGAAAGAGGGTTACCCAATCAAGTTTGGATGCTGCCCCCAAATAGATTTCTAATCAAACTCAGAAACCTGAGCGAAAGGGATAATCGTGAAATGAGGTGCGCGCAACATACTCCCGCCATAAGGAAATTCCCGCTTGGGCTTTACGCCGGGGTGGTTTATTCTTACAATAGGCTACAGACAGGAGGGGTGGAACATGATCCATGAACCTAACGGGGTATTTCCTGCGGTTTGTCCGCTGGATTGTCCCGATACATGCGGCTTGCTGCTTCATAAAGAGAATGGAAAAATCGTCAAGGTGACGGGCAATCCCGATCACCCGATTACGCAAGGCGCGATCTGCAATAAGGTCCGCAATATGGCGGAGCGGGTCTACCATCCCGAACGAGTGCTGTATCCCCTGAAACGCGTTGGACGCAAAGGGGAAGGGAAGTTTGAACGCATCACCTGGGATGAAGCGATCCAAGAGATCGCGGATCGTTATAAGGGATTGATCCGGGAGTATGGGTCAGAGTCGATCCTGCCGTATAGTTTTTACGCCAATATGGGGATCTTGAGCGTTGATGGGATGGATCGGCGGTTCTTTAATCGTTTGGGCGCGACGCGGCTGCAACAAGGCATTTGTAATTCCGCAGGTAATGCGGGATGGAGATATACGATGGGGTTCGGCGGCGGGACGAGCCCGGAGGAGACGGTCAAGGCGAAGTTGATCATCGTGTGGGGCGGCAATCTCGTCAGCACGAATATGCACCAGATTGCCCTAATCGAAAAAGCCCGCAAACAAGGCGCCCAGCTCGTCGTCATCGACGTGCATCGCAACCGGACAGGACAGCGGGCCGACTGGTTCATTCCGCTGTATCCGGGCACGGATGCAGCCCTGGCGCTCGGTATGATGCACGTGCTGTTCGAGCGCGGCCTGGTGAACGAAGCGTTCTTGGAACGCTATACGGTTGGTCATGCCGAGCTGCGTGAGCACGTGAAGCAGTACACGCCGGAGCGTGTGGCGGCGATCACCGGCGTACCGGCCGAGTCGATCGTTAAGCTGGCCGTTCTGTACGGCGAAACCTCGCCCGCCTACATTCATATTGGCAACGGCCTGCAGCATCACGACAATGGAGGGATGACGGTCCGCACGATTAGCTGCCTGCCGGCGTTAACCGGCCAATGGCTAGTGCCGGGCGGCGGCGCCTTCAAGTCCAACGGCGCTTACGGCAAAATGAACGCGACGGCGCTTGAGCGTCCTGATCTGCGCCCCAACCCGGGCGCGCGTACGGTCAGCATGAACCAGCTGGGCGACGTCTTGTTGACCCTGGATCCGCCGATCCGCGCTTTGTACGTTTATTGCTCCAATCCGGCGGTGGTTGCCCCGGATACAGGGAAGGTGGAGCAAGGTCTTCTCCGAGAAGACCTGTTCACCGTGGTGCATGATCTCTTTTTGACAGATACGACAAAATATGCCGATATTGTGCTGCCGGCGACGTCTTCTTTTGAGAATACAGACTTGTACGGTTCGTATTGGCATCATTATATCCAGCTTCAAGAGCCGGTGATTGCTCCTCAGGGCGAAAGCAAAAGCAACGTCGAAACGTTTAAGCTGCTGGCGGCTGCGATGGGGTTTGACGACGATGCGTTCCGCGATACGGAAGAGGATATGATCCGGCAGGCTTTGGATTTCAAGCATAACCCGTATCTGGAAGGCGTGACGCTGGAGAAGCTGAAGGAGCAACGGTTCGTGAAGCTGAACATGGAACCGCAGCAAACCTGGCTCGACCATTTGCCGACTCCGTCGCGGAAGATCGAGCTGTACTCCGCCACAATGGAGCGGGCAGGCTTGCCGCCGTTGCCAACGTATGTGCCGTTGGTGGAAGGCTATGATGGAGAGCGCCGTCCCGGCAAGGACACGCCGTATCCGCTGATGTTCATCTCTCCGCCAAACCATAACTTCCTCAACTCGACGTTTGGGAATGTCGAGAAGCTGAAGGCGCTGGAGAAAGGCCCGGTGCTGCAAATTCATCCGGAGGATGCCGCTGCACGCGGGATTGCCGATGGAGACGAAGTTACGGTGTGGAATGATCGCGGCAGTTATGTCGTTACGGCGTCCGTCACCGACAAGATGCTGCCAGGCACAGTCGTCAGCCAAGGGCTGTGGTGGCAGCAGGAGGACGGGAAGCGCACGCGCGCCAACGCCTTAACTCCGGACCGGATAGCCGATATGGGCGGAGGAGCAGTGTTCTTCTCCACCGTGGTGGATGTCAAGCGCCGCTAGAAATGTACTTGCTTGAGTCACGCTTTTAGGCGATACTAATATAATCTGGGCGTAATACAAGCAAGATTTGCCGAACCATCTGAATCAAGAGTGGGGGCCCTGGTGGCCCTCCTTTTTTTGTATATACACAATTGTTGCAGCGAAGGGGGAATCACGATGAGATGGCTGCAGGCTTATCCGCGGGAAGTCAAGGTATTTTTGATCGCAAGCTTGATCAGTTCGGCGGGCGGTTCATTGATGTGGCCTTTGGTCACGATGTTTGTGTTTAAGGTACTGGGGCGGACTGTGACGGATGCCGGCCTGGTCATTCTCGTCATGTCTGTCGGAGGGATTGCCGGTCAGCTGCTGGGCGGAGCGCTGTACCATCGCCTAGGCGTCAAGCGCCTGATCGTGGGCGGTCTTGCTTTGACCTCCCTCTTCCTGATTCTGCTGCCCTACGGAAGCGGGAACTGGCATCTGTTTATGCTGCTGATGCTGCTGGTTGGTTTCTTTAATGCCACGACGATGCCGGCCATTCAAGCGTTTATCGGTTTTCGGTTTGCCGAGCAACGCGGGGAGCTGTTTAATGTCATTTATGTAGCGAACAATATTGGTGTGGCGTTGGGGACGGCCATCAGCGGGTTTTTGGCGCAGATCTCGTATGATCTCAGTTTTATTTTGAATGGACTCACTTCGGCGGGGTTTGCCTTATTTTTTTGGTTTTATTTGAACAAAGTTCAAAAAACGCAAGGCGAGCTGCAAGTACAGAAGCGCAAAAAGACGGTGGAAGGCCAAAGCGTCTGGACGCTGCTTCGCTGGTATCCCGTTTACCTGTTTATGGGCGTGGGATCGTTTTTCCTCTGGCTGGGGAACTGTATCTGGAATAACGGCGTATCGCCGTATATCATCTCCCAAGGCATGCCGGAGTGGAATTACAGTATTCTCTGGACGCTGAACGGGTTATTGATTTTTGTGGGACAACCTTTTACTTTATGGATAAAGCGGACCTTTGCCGGCTCCCCGCAGGCCCAAATGACGGCAAGTGCCATCTTCTACATGTTGGGTTACGCTACAATCTTGAGCTTCCATACGTACCCGAGTATGGTCGGGGCCATGGTGCTCACCACCTTCGGTGAAATGCTGATCTCTCCGGCAATCCCGTCGTTTATCTCGGATCGAACCGGGAAGGCGGCGCCGTTCTACCTCGGTTTGGTTGGCGGGATGGGGGCGGCTGGCCGCGTTGCTGGACCTTATGCCATGGGCATGCTGTTTGACTGGAATGGACTTACGCCGGTTGCTTGGTTGGCTGTGGGCATTGCAGCGCTGTCGGTGCTCTCCTTCTTGGTACATGCTGCTATGAACCGGGAGAGTCGTCCGCAGCTGCCGGGTCTGGCGGAGTGAGCAGGAGAAAGGATGAAGTTCATGAATCAACGTGGAATTTGGACGCGTCTATCGGAAATGCGTGATGCGGCCGCATTGATGGAAATCGACAAGGTCACTTGGGATTATAACAATACGCCAGCGGAAAAAATGGAATGGGAGTCGAGAGAGCAATATTTGCAGAGCTGCCCGCCGGGAAGTCAGATCGTGGCCGGGATAGGCGAGGAGATCTGCGGTTATATCGGCTTTAAGCCGCCGACCCCGCTGCCCAGCAATCAACATGTGCTTGAGCTGAACATTGCGATTCATCCGAAGTACCAGCGGCAGGGCGTGGGGCGAGTGCTGATGGATGCCTTGCTGAAGTTCGCAGCTGAGCGGGGCGTACGCAAGCTGTCGTTGCGTGTATTGGGCAGCAACCCGGGGGCAATTGCTTTTTACAAAAGCTGCGGATTCGTGGAGCAGGGCCGTCTTGTGGAAGAATTTCTGATTAACGGAACGTATGTGGACGATATATTAATGTGGAGAAAGGTTTAGCCGATAAAGTGCTGATCCCAGCGCGGAGCGCAAAGTGTCTGATAGTACTTAAGGCATTGAACTATTCTAAAGATATCGGTATATTTAGAAGAAGAAATTTCGGGGAAGAACTCGAATGGAAAGGTTGATACCCGTGGAGAATAATTTAACCCCTCCCAATTTTATTAAAAATATCATTTCGGAAGATTTGAAATCCGGCAAGGTGAAAACCGTAGTGACGCGGTTCCCGCCAGAACCGAACGGTTACCTGCATATCGGACACGCCAAAGCGATCTGGATCAACTTCGCGTTAGCGGATGAGTTCGGCGGACGGACTAACCTGCGGTTTGACGACACCAACCCGGTGAAAGAAGATGTAGAGTACGTTAACTCGATCAAGGAAGACGTGAAATGGCTGGGCTTCGAGTGGGAAGAGCTGCATTTTGCGTCCGATTATTTTGAAGAGATGTACAATCGTGCTGTGCTGCTGATCAAGAAAGGCAAAGCCTACGTGGATGATCTGAGTGCCGACCAAATCCGCGAGATGCGCGGAACGCTCACTGAGCCGGGGAAAAACAGCCCTTACCGCGACCGCTCGGTCGAGGAAAACCTTGACCTGTTCGAACGGATGCGGAAAGGTGAGTTCAAGGATGGGGAAAAGGTGCTGCGGGCGAAGATCGATATGGCCTCGCCGAACATCAACCTGCGGGACCCGGTCATTTACCGGATCGTGCATGCGACCCATCATAACACCGGCGATAAATGGTGTATTTATCCGATGTACACCTTTGCTCATCCGTTGGAGGATGCCATCGAAGGCGTAACGCATTCCTTATGCTCGACTGAGTTTGAGGATCAACGTCCGTTCTATGACTGGACGATCGCCGAAACGGAAATGCCGCACGTATCTCACCAATACGAATTTGGCCGGTTGAATTTGACGCAAACGGTAACCAGCAAGCGGAAGCTGAAAAAGCTGGTGGATGAAGGCATTGTTGACGGTTGGGACGATCCGCGGATGCCAACGATTTCTGGTCTGCGCCGCCGCGGCTATACACCGGAAGCGATCAAAGCGTTCGTCTACGAAACCGGGATTTCTAAAAACTTCGGGAACGTGGATCCGAAAATGCTGGAGCATTTTATCCGTGAGGATTTGAAATTGAAAGCTCCGCGCACGATGGCGGTGCTCGACCCGCTGAAGGTCGTGATCACCAACTATCCGGAAGGGCAAATCGAATGGCTGGATGCGGAGAACAATCCTGAAAATCCGGACATGGGCAACCGTAAAATCCCGTTCTCGCGGGAGATTTACATCGAACGTGATGACTTCATGGAGAATCCGCCGAGCAAATATTTCCGTTTGTTCCCGGGGAACGAAGTCCGTCTGAAACATGCCTACTTCGTGAAATGCAACGATGTCATTAAGGATGCGGACGGCAACGTAGTGGAAATCCACTGCACGTATGATCCGGAAACGAAGAGCGGCACCGGCTTTACCGGCCGTAAAGTGAAGGGCACCATCCACTGGGTGGAGGCGACTCAGGCGGTTCCTGCCGAGTTTCGGTTGTACGAACCGCTGATTCTGGAAGAGGAAGCGGAGAAGACGGCGGACGTGGCGTTAGAGGAACCGGTTGAAGGCCTGGTTGATGATGTGACAGTCGATGCTGCTGCAGAACCGATTGTCGAAGCTGCCGAGGAGAAATCGTTCCTTGATCTGATCAACCCGAACTCGCTGACAATTGCGCATGGTTTCGTGGAGCCAAACATGAAGGATGCGAAACCGCAAGATAAATTCCAATTCTTCCGGCACGGTTATTTCAACGTCGATACGAAATATTCGAAGCCGGGGCAACCGGTGTTTAACCGCATCGTGTCGCTGAAAAGCTCGTTCCAATTGCCGAAGGCCTAAGTAAGCTATAAGCGGCACACAGAACTTTGCGTGCAAAAAGGAGCCTTGCAGATCTCTGCAGGCTCCTTATTTTTGGTGGTTTCACACTGAGCTGCGCTCGATAAACTGAAAGCGAAGCTCCTCCGAGACGGGCTGGTCCTCGTCGCCGACGATGTGCCCGTGAACGATAGAAAACGCCCGTTCTCCCATCTCCGACAATCGATTGTCGATCGTCGTGATCCCCAGCAAGCCGGCGATCGGCTGGTTATCGAAGCCGATGACGGCGAAATCGCCCGGCACCTCGATCCCGCGGAGGCGTGCGGAGAGGATAAACCCGGCGGCAACTTGGTCGCCGGTGATGAGCAAGGCATCCGGACGCTCCTTCATCGCGAGCAGCCGATCCAGCAACGCCGCACCATCCTCCCAATCCAGATAGCCGTCCAGCACCCAATCCTCCCGGGCTTGCCCGCCCAAGGCCGCCAGGGTATCGGTGTAAGCCTTCAGACGGCTACGGCTGCTGGGGCTGTTCCGGCGGTGGATGGTAAACGCGATGCGGCGTTTCCCTTTTTTCCAGAGATAATGGATCGCGGTTTGAAAGCTGGCATAGTGATCGATATAAATCGAGGAGAGGTTGCGGCCGCTCACCCGTTCGCACAATGCGATGGGACCGTAGTCGGCAAAGGATTCGATATCTCGAAGGGACAGCGCCCGCGAACAGATGATCAATCCGTCCATCCGCTTGTTGCGAAGCATCTCCAGTACCTTTCGTTCCTCATTCGGGCGGTAGCCGGTCTGGCATAGCATCAGCTGGTAGTTGCTATGTAGCGCCTGCTTGGCGATCCCGTCCATGATCCTGGCGAAATAATAATGGCTGATGTTCGGCAGAATCACGCCGATGGTCTGCGTCATTCCTTTGATCAAATGGACCGCGTTCATGTTCCGCGAATAGTTGAGTCGGCGAATGGCTTCTTCAACCGCCTCCCGCTTGGCTGAACTGACGTAAGGGTGGCCGTTCAGCACCCGGGACACGGTTGTGACCGAGACGCCGGCGGCTTCTGCGATCTGTTTGATGTTCGGCATGGCAAACCGCTCCTTCCCTGTATGAAATCAAAAAGGATGTTGCTATGGAATGCATTTCATATTTTACAATGGAGATGCAATAAAGAAAACAATGCCCTCAACCGGCGTCACCTCGTTTGGGAGCGAGGGCGTTACGGTATCCGGCATTGTTTTCTTTCGTTTTCGTAAAGGTCGATTCGTTAAGGAACATCCGGTTGATCGTCCATGGCGGGCGAATACCCGTGATGGCGGATTTGATACCACATGGCGGCGAACCCCAACGCACCGATGAGTGTTAAGGCGACGCCGGACCGGTACATCACGACCGGACCGAAATTTTGAAACATCCAGCCGCCCCAGAACCCTGCAATTGCGCTGGCAAGGCCGCTGGCAGCAAAGGTATACACCGCTTGCCCCGCGGATCTCAGCGGCCGCGGCAACAGCAGAGCGATCAGCTTGGTGCCGACGTAGAAGAATCCGCCAAACGTGACGGAGTGCAGCAGTTGAATAAGCATGATGTGCACCGGAAGCGTTGCTTCAGACATCAAATCCCAGCGAATCGCAAACAACAAGCTGACAATCGTGGTGCAAGCGAGTAAATAGGATAATTTTCGCTTGAACAAGCGGTCTAGCAATATAAATGCGAGATATTCAAAAACGGTGGATAAAAACACGGCACCGCCGACCGACAGCCGCGTTCCGCCGAGATCGATCATAAACAAAGGCATAAAGATCGTGTTGATGGCATTCGGGATGGCTACCAGCAGGCTAAAGAGGACAAACACCACCAGGTACTTGTTCTTTAGCGCCAGGCGCAGCTCCCGGCCCTTCAGCCATGGGGTTTGGGACGCTTGACGAATGGTAGGCAGCAACAAGGTTGCTCCGATCGCCAGCATCAATGTCACACTAAACAGCAGCGAGCTTCCTTCATGACCGACGGCATCGATGATCGGTCCGGCAGCCAGCGCGATGAACGTCCAACCCAGCGAACCCCAAATGCGGTAGGTTCTAAATTGGTCCGGCGTTTCTGCAAGATAGCCAAGGGTCAAGGTATTGTTCTGCGAGAGCAGCGGGCTTAAGAAAAAATAAAGCAAAATCATCGTTACGTACAACATCGAAAAGGTCGTCACCTTAAATACGAGATGACCCATGATCAGTAAGCCCAGCATCATAACTAACAGGATGGCACGTGGATTCTGCCTTTGGTCGCCCAGGGATTTCCAGAACGGGTGGGCCACCAATGAAATGAGGGGGCCGACGGCCATCAGGCTGCCGATCTCCAGCTTGTCCATCCCGATGTCCTGCAAATATAATTGAAAAAAGGCAGTGAAAATGACCAAAGTTCCGTAAATCAAAAAGTTAAGCAGACCTAGCGGCAACAACGAAAAGGACGAATATGGTCTTTTGTCCTGCAAACGAGCCATTCCTTTCTATCCGGGTCCATATGGTCACAGCGGGAAGCTTGTGACTATGATCCCAATGTAACACACAGGTGAAAGGGGATACAAACCAAGTTTTTTTGGTTTTACCATAATTTATGCATTGGGGGAAAACTGATGAACATTACCGCCATCATTTTAGCCGGCGGAAGATCCAGCCGGATGGGCAGCAACAAAGCGCTGCTTGAACTTGGCGGCTTGACGGTACTGGAACGATTGATTCGAGAGCTGGAGCCGATAGCTTCGAGAATCGTGATCGCTGGGGGAGAAAGGGCGGCCTATGAACGGTTTGGCCAAGAAGTCGTGACGGACCGTTATCCGGGGGCCGGTCCGCTGGCTGGGCTGCATGCCGGGTTGGAGAGCTCGACAACCCGCTGGAGCCTCGCGGTCGCTTGTGATACGCCGTTCGCGAATCGCGGCCTGTTCCGCGCTTTGTTGGAGCGCGCAGAGGCTGCGGAGGAAGCGGCGGCCCGGGCGGTTGACCGGGCAAGCGACCTCGCGGCAGGCGCCTCGGGCGGCTTCGCACCGACCGAGGCGATTTTGGCCCGCACGCCGGAGCGGGCCCATCCGCTGCTGGCGGCCTATCGGCGCAGCGTGCTTCCAGGCTTGGAAGCACGGTTGCGGGAAGGCCGCCTCAAGATGACGGCTTGGACCGAGACGCTGTGCACCGAATATATCGAAGGGGAGGCCCTCGCCAATGCTTCGGGCCTCCCCTTGGAGTGGTGCACGTTTAATATGAACAAGCCGGAGGACTATGAGCTGGCCCGATCTTGGTTAGAATCGGGCCGCTCAGAGGCTTAGCCGCCGATCTGTGACATTCGGCGGGCGGTTGGCGTATGGCTTTGTTGCTTGCGCTCCAAAGCCAGCGCCATTTCATGGTTCTTCGGCTTGGCTCCCAGCGCCTTCAGGAACAGGGAGCGGATGCCTGCATGGTCGCCGGCCGCGGCATAGGGACGCACATGCAGCTCATCCGACCAATACAGGCAGGCTTTGATATGTCCGTCCGCGGTCAAGCGCAGCCGGTTACAGCTGTCGCAGAAATGGTCGCTGACCGGATGGATCAGCCCAAACGTTCCGGCGGCACCCGCCACGCGTCGGCTTTCGGCAGGGCCGTTACCGCGAGGACCTTCGACGCCTTCCACTTCCCAGCCCGCTTCTCGGCATACGTCTTCTACGGCCGTCAGAGGCAGGTAAGTTTGACGCCAGGTGTCGCTGGCACTGCCGATCGGCATATATTCGATAAAACGAACATGCAGCGGTCGATCCAACGTTAATGCGATAAAATCGCGGATTTCATCCTCATTTATCCCTTTCATCAGGACCACGTTGAGTTTAATCGGCTCAAAACCGACCTCGACGGCGGCCTGAATGCCTTCCAGCACCTTCTCCACCTCGCCGCCGCGGGTAATCATCGCGAAGCGGTCCTGACGCAGTGAATCGAGACTGATGTTCACTCGGTTTAATCCCGCTTGCTTCAGCAGCTCGGCTTTTTTCGCCAAAAACATGCCGTTTGTCGTTAGTGCAATATCTTCAATGCCTGGAATGCGGGAGAGCATGGCAACAAGTTGTTCTAAATCTTTGCGCACCAGCGGTTCGCCGCCGGTTAGCCGAATTTTGCGGAGGCCCATCGGAGCAAGCGCCGAAACAGTCTCGGCAATTTCTTCGTAGCTCATGATTTCCTCGTGCGGTTGAAATACCATTCCTTCGGCGGGCATGCAATAGACGCAGCGCAAATTGCATCGATCCGTGACGGAGATGCGCAGGTAGTCATGTTTTCGCCCAAAAGGATCAAGCAACTGCTCCATGTGTACGCCTCCTTTTCTCTTTCAGGTGTTTCAAATTTAATATATATTCTTCTAGGGGTCAATGCGTTGACACACACTGTTCAAGTATATTCTGTGTCGGACAACGATACAATGGAAGTAAAGTGTAAAAAAAATCACATAAAAGCGCTTACATTTAGAGGTATAATACAGGTGAGCGATACGTGATCCCCCTTAATCATGTGTCGGTATATGCTTTCGAGATGATTTCCCGCATGGTGAAGGGAGTCATCTTTTTTTTAACTCATGGCAGGGCAAGATTAAACCACGATGTCGTTTTGAGGGAGATGAATTTGGATGGCAATGCTGTTCAAACCTTTGGTCTATACGCAGGAGCAGGTGGAGTGGCTGGAAACTCGCGGGATGGTGTATCAATTATTAATGGACTTTCTAAGTCGTCCGCCGCGGATGTCCTTGATGGCTCAGTGGCGTCGTAAGGTCGCGCAGTACCCGAAGGCAGGGGCCAGTAAGGGAGGACGCCGGCTGATGGCCTATCTGGAGAGCATTCCTGAAGCTAAGTTTCGCAGTGTCTGCCATCAAGAAGCGAAGGAGTACGATCGTTTGTTTTCGGGGCGGGAGGCGATCATTCCGTCTTGTGAAAGCTTGTTCCGCAGTCGCCGAGAAGGTGGCGGCGCGATGGCTTGTATTGCCGAAGTCCGCCAATTATATATGGATAATGCAATTGTATTTAATATGTTAAACGGCGAGCGCGACGACCATATTGCACTAGAGCTGGAGTTTATGGCCGTGCTCGCGGAAGGTATGCTGGCGAAGGCCAACCTGCAGCAAAGCTGCCTGGCGCTAGCGGACGTGCAGATCCGCTTCCTGGAGGAGCATTTGTTAAAATGGGCGCAGCCGTTTGCCCAGGAGCTCATGCAAGCTACGGAAAGTCCGCTCTTTATCGGACTGGCTGAGATGCTGGATGAGTTTCTGGTCAAAGATTTGGCACAGCTTCGCCCTTGGCGGGAAAGTCAGCAGCCGGTGATGGAATAGATCGCCAAAGGACCTCAACCTTCGCTGGATCGGCGGGAGGGGGTCCTTTTTGATGTTCTTCAGGTTTTCTGCTGCGAGGGCTAACGAGAGGACGAACGGGAGGACAAACGAGAGATCTAACGCTTGCCACACGTCTTATTGGGGCCAAAAACGCCATGTAGAAATTCTAACGCTTATGACAGTGCTTATTCACCCATGTTGTGGCCAAAAACGGTGGTTATGACCGCAATAGCGTTGCTCATCGTCGTTAGAATTTTAAATGACTCCAAATTGCTCAAATAACGTTTGTCATCCGCGTTAGAGCCAACCGTGCGATGAGATGCAGCCATCAATGGGCAAAAAAAGACGACGCAGGATAGTAATCCTTACGTCGTCTTGAGTATTGATTTAATCCAGTTCCTTGGCCGACAGATCGCGGCGGCGGAACTTCATCAGAAATTCGTAGACGATTGGCACGATGACCAGCGTGAGCAGCGTCGAGCTGATCAAGCCGCCGATAACGGTGATGCCAAGGCCGCGCGAGATAATCCCTGCGCTGCGCTCCCAGCCGAAGACGAGCGGCAACAGTGCGCCGATCGTTGCTAAGGCGGTCATCAGGATCGGACGAAGCCGGGTAGCGCCTGCTTCAAGCAAGGCTTCGCGAGTGGACAAGCCTTCGCGTTCCTTGTGGATAACGCGGTCGATCAAGACAATTGCGTTGGTCACGACGATCCCGATGAGCATGAGTACGCCCATTAATGCCGAGACGTTTAAAGTCTCTCCGCCGATCAGCAGGCCCAACATGGCGCCGATTACGATAAATGGCAGGGAGAAGAGAATCGTAAATGGAGCCAAGCCTCCGCCAAAGGTAACGACGAGTACAAAATAGACGATGGCGATGGCTGCCAACATGGCCAGTCCGAGTTGGCCAAACGTATCGTTGATCTGTTCGGTCACGCCGCCGAATTTAACGGTCACGCCGTCCGGCAGATCCAGCTTGTCGATCTTCTCCTGCAAGCTGTTCGACGCCTTTTGTACGTCGGTGGAGGTGATTTTTGCGCTGACTTCAACGACCATCTTCCCGTCGATCCGCATGATGGAATCCGGGGAGGTGCCTTTTTCTACCTTCGCTACGTCCTTGATGGGGACTTGAATGCCGAGCGGCGAAGTCAACGTTGCATTTTCGATATCGGTAATGCTGTTATAGGTCTCGCTGTCGGCTTCAATATACACATTGTATTTCTTGCCTTCGATGGCGACCTCGGTCAGAACTGGACGATCTCGAACCGGGCTTAGCTTCATCGCCAGTTGGCCTGGCGTTAAGCCGAGGGAGCTTAGCTTCTGTTGATCCGCAACCAGGGTGTACTGCTCATAGGTTTTGGACAGGCTGGTGTCGCCCTTTTCAAAGTTCTTCGTATCCTCTTGAATCAGGGAGAGGATTTGATCTGATACCGGCTTGATCTGCTCCAGCTCGTCCCCAAACACATTCACGCTTAACGTGCTGCCACCCAGACCGCCGGTCATCAGCTCGGACATATCGCTCCATTCACCCTTCGGAAGCTCGGTCCGCAGGCCTTCGATGAGCTTTTCTTTTACATCGTTAAATTGTTTGGTATCCGGATCGTAGGCGATATAGAACAAAGCCGAGTTTGAGGACCCCATCCCCAGCGGATTGTCGCCACCAACGGAGTATTGCATTCGATCGACGTTCGGCTGCTTCAGGATGTATTTCTCCACTTGCAGCATATCCTTCTCCACATCTTCCAGTCGAGCTCCAGGTTCCGGAGAGTAGGTAACCATCACATATTTATCCTCTTGTTCCGGCAGGAAGCTGACGCCGACCAGCGGGTACAGGAACAAGCTGCCGATCAGCAGGATTACTGCAAGTCCAAAGGTGATCAGCTTATGGGACAGCGACCATTCCAGAATACGGCGATAGCCGCGGGCCATGCCTTTGGGCTTCTCATCGTGATCATGTTTCTTGCTGAGACCTTTGCGGAACAGCGTATGCGCCAGCGCCGGTACGAGGGTGATAGCAACCAGCAGCGATGCCAGCAGCGAGAAGACCATCGTGAGCGCAAACGGCTGGAACAGCTCCCCGACCATCCCGCTGACAAAAGCGAGCGGCAGGAAAACGGCGATCGTGACGATCGTCGAGGACATAATCGGGATGAACATCTCCCGTGTTGCTTCGATGATCAGCTTGCTGCCCTTCAGCTTCTCGCCTGTCAGGGACAAGCGCCGATAAATATTCTCGATAACGACGATGGAGTCGTCGACGACGCGGCCGATGGCAACCGTCATGGCACCCAGCGTCATCATATTCAGTGTAATATCCATCTGCTTCAACGCCAAAATGGCGATCAGCAAGGACAACGGGATCGAGATAATGGAAATGATCGTCGAGCGAATGTTACGCAGGAAGATCAGGATGATCAACACGGCAAACAAAGCGCCAAACAATGCTTTGGACAGCATCGTGTTCACCGAGTCGGTGATCGGCTGACCTTGGTCCAGCAGGACCGTAAAGTTGATATGGTCGTACTGCTTGCCCAGCTCTTTGGCGGCTTCCTTGACTTCGTTCACGACGTCAACGGTGTTGGCATCATTGGATTTAACGATTTGAATACCAATCGATTCCTCCCCGTTGGTCCGGGAGATGGATTCGGCTTTGCCCACCGTCTCGATGTCAGCGATGTCGCCAAGTTTGACCGTCGGAAGGCCGGTTGGAACAGCTCCCAGAGCGCCTCCGGCGTTAGGGCCGGCTGTCGCACTTGCACCGCCCTCAGCACCTGCACCGCCCTCAGCACCTGCACCGCCAGCAGCTCCCGCGTTGCCAGCACCGCTAGTTGCACCACTAGCCGCGCCTGCCGCTGCGCCAGCGCCACTAGCCGCATCTATACCCCCAGCAGCATTGGCGCCTGCCGCGCTGTTGCCCGCTGCGCCAGCAGAGCTTGGTACGATCGGAATCGCTAAGTTTTTCAAATCATCTACGGTGGTGATGTTGCCGTCAACAACAACCGCCTTCTCGGATTCCTCCAGACTGAACAACCCCAGCGGCACGCGAAGCGCGGAGCCTTGCACGATTCCTTTGACGGTATCTTCCGTCAGACCCAGTTCCTTCAGCTTGGCTTCGTTGAACTTCAAACTAACCTCACGGACGAACTGACCCGCGATTTGCACCGAAGCAACGCCGTCCAAATCCTCGAGTACCGGTTTAATGTCGTTCTCCGTAATTCGAGTCAAATCCTCGAGACTGCCGGATTCCTTATCCGACAAACTAAGGGAAACGACCGGCATAGAGTTTAGACTAAACCGGGTGATCTGCGGCTTCTGGGCATCCTCCGGAAGCTGCACATCGTTTAATGCCTCGCGAACCGCTGCGGTGGCATTATCCAAGTTCGTATCGTAATCAAATTCAATGATGAGCGAAGCAGCGTTCTCCATCGAAGTGGAGGTTATGGTCTTAACGCCGTCAACATTATGCAACCGCGTCTCCAGCGGCTTGGTAATCTCCTCGACTACGCCTTCCGGAGCAGCGCCCGGATAGACCGCAGTTACGCTAAGGTAGGGTACGTTAATGTTTGGAATGGTCTCCTGCTTCATCGTCAGACCGCTGTACAATCCCATGGCAGTCACGATAACGGTCAGAAGCCAGATCGCGAACTTATTACGCAGGGAAAACTGGATGATACTCTTCATATACGGGTTTCTGCTCCTCTCTTTCTATAGGTAACAAACTTCTTTTAAATATGCTGGATATATGCCTGCAGCAGTTGCTTTAATTCAGCGGAATGCGCAGCCAGTTCCGGGACGGCAGCTAAATTGGCTAGCATGCCTTTGATAATCGCGCGGCGCGGACGAAGTTCCAGAATTTCACGCTCCAAAATTTGCAGCGTCTCCAGCGCCTCCTGATGCCTGTCTGCGTCAGTGATGGCGCCAAGGTGATCGCGAAGCCGTTTGACTGCGATGATCGGATGTTGCTGCAAATCCAGGCTGCCTGGGGCCCCTTCGGTCATCAGCCGCAACGCCTCTTCGGAAATCAACGGCTCAGGACGGTTGCTTAACTGATGCTCGGCTGCCAGATCAAGCAGGTCCATCAAGTGGTTTGCCATTTGATCCGGCGAGGCCGAAACATGGGGCTCGAACAGCAATCGGATGTACATGCCAACCATACCGTAAGCGATCGTTAACAGATCCCCTGTGTACGGTTCGATTTTCGGCCCATAGATCGTCTCCAGCTTGTTCTTCCCATGCTGTAACAACTTGGCGTTGTGTGCTTTAACCGAGGCAGGTTCTTTGTAGGGCGTACCGTTTTTGTGCCAATCCTGAAACTGCATAATCAAGAATTCGCGCAGCTCAAGCACCAGTTCGAGCATGACGATGATTTGACGGCGCAATTTCTCTTTAGGCGTCAATCCTTGCTGGAGCTCCACCTGCATCAAATGGTCAAGCAGCATCTGGTAACAGTAGTCGAACAAGCTCTGCTCCAGTTCCTCCTTCGATTTAAAGTGAAGGTAGAGACTGCCCTTGGACATCCCGCAAGCTTCGGCGATCTCCTGCATCGACGTGGCAGATGCACCCTTGGCCGAAAACAGCTGCATGGCCGCACGTAAAATCAGCTTCTTCTTGTCGATGGATGGATGAGACAAATAATTACTGAACCCCCTTCCTCTGACTCACGGGTTCTCATTCTGACTTAATGGTCATTTCGATTATAGTATAAAGCCCAGGCGGATACAAATGAGCGTATGTACATTTTTCCACACACCAGTAGGAAGAATTCGAGCGTTCATGTAGAATATAATCACATGCATCAATAGGTAAAGAGGGAGTAGTAAGATGAGACGGGGACTTCAAATCATTCTTATCGCCGCAATATTATTTGCTTTCTATTATTTCGGATTTGGCGTCTTCGGTAAATTTGGGGGCACGCTCGTTAGTATCTTCCAAACGCTGACCGTCATTACGATCGGCTTTGCCATTTTTATGGAGAACCGCAATCCTTCCAGCACGGTGGCCTGGATTCTCGTACTTGCTTTGCTGCCGGTTGTGGGGCTGGTGCTCTATTTTCTGCTGGGTCAAAATTACTTCAAGCGGCGTAAATTCGATAAAAAAGCGGAGCAAGATCGCCTTAGCTATGAGCGGATCGACCGCAGCGCTCGTCCGTTGCCTCGGGATTTGTCGCAGTTTACTCCCAATCAACAGCGCTTGCTGCATCTGTCCCAGCGGCTGGCTCGCACGCCATTCTCCATGGCAACCCGCACGTACGTGTTGACCAACGGGGAAGAGACGTTTACGAACCTGCTGCGCGAGCTGAAGAAAGCCCAGCATCATATTCATATGGAGTACTATATCTACCGTGCGGACGATATCGGACGGGAAATTCAGAAAACGCTTATAGAAAAGGCACGGGCCGGGGTTGAGGTCCGTTTTATGTTTGACGCGGTAGGCAGCATTGGCTTGCCCAAATCGTTTATCGCAGAACTGCGCGCGGCTGGAGTAAAGGTGGGGATCTACGGGCCGATGCGTTTTTTGTCTTTATCGAGCCGAGTCAATTACCGTAACCACCGCAAGATCGTGGTGATTGACGGCAATACTGGATTTATCGGCGGCCTCAACGTCGGCGACGAATATTTGAGCCGCAGCAAGACGTATGGCTTCTGGCGAGATACGCACATGCTGGTGAAAGGGGAGGCGGTCCGGTCGCTGCAGATTATTTTTCTGCAAGACTGGCAGTACGTCACCGGGGAGAAAATTATGGATCTCGCCTATTTGTCTCCGGAACTGGAACAGGGCTGCAGCGGCGCGGTACAGATCGTGCCAAGCGGGCCTGACAACGAAAGTCGGACGCTCAAAAACATCTTCTTTGCCATGATTACCTCGGCGAAGAAGTCGGTATGGCTGGCGACGCCGTATTTTATTCCGGATGAGGATATCCTGACTGCGCTGCGCGTGGCCGGCTTATCGGGGATTGACGTGCGGATCCTGTTCCCGGCGAGGCCGGATAAATGGTTACCGTTCTTGGCTTCCCATTCGTATTTCCCTTCTTTGCTGGAGGTCGGGGTGAAAATTTTCGAGTACGAAAAAGGCTTCCTGCACTCCAAGCTGCTGATCGTTGACGGGGAAGTGGCCACGGTCGGAACCGCGAACATGGATATGCGCAGCTTCCATTTGAATTTTGAAGTGAACGCACTCCTCGTGCAAAACGAGAGTGTCGCTAAGGTCGTCAACAATTTCGAACGCGATCTTCTGTCGGCGAAGCTGATCGACAAGGACGAATTTATGAATAAGAAGAAAATCCCGGTACGTCTCGCGGAATCCGCGGCCCGGCTATTATCTCCGCTGTTATAACAGGGTTAGAACCTTGTAGATGATGCGGAAAAAGGAGAGTGTACAGCATGGAACCCACATCGGAACGCAAAACCGAGCATATCCGGCTCTGTCTGGAGGAGCAAGTGAATGCGGAGGGCATCCTGAACGGATTTGAAAAATACCGCTTTCGCCATAACGCCCTGCCCGAGCTGGATTTCGCCGAGATCAGCCTCAAGACGACGTTTCTTGGCGTATCGCTGCGAACGCCGTTCTTGATCAGCTCGATGACCGGCGGCAGCCGGTTGGCCGGCGAGATCAATATGCGTCTGGCGGAAGCGGCGGAGCGGCGCGGTTGGGCCATGGGCGTCGGCTCGGTCCGGGCCGCTGTTGAGCGGGAAGGGCTGGCGCATACGTTCGCGGTGCGGCGGTTTGCGCCGAGCATACCGATCATCGCCAACTTAGGCGCGGTGCAGCTCAACTACGGCTATGGACCGGACGATTGCAAGCGGGCGGTGGAGATCGCCGGAGCGGACATGCTGGTGCTGCATCTGAACAGCCTGCAGGAGGTGTTCCAGCCGGAGGGAGATACGAACTTCGGCGGGCTGCTGCGGCGGATCGAGGAGGTATGCCGAGAGCTGCCGATTCCCGTTGGCGTCAAGGAGGTCGGCTGGGGCATCGACGGCGTGACGGCAAAACGCCTGCGCGAAGCAGGCGTCGCCTTCGTCGACGTCGCGGGCGCCGGCGGCACCTCATGGAGCCAGGTCGAGAAGTTCCGCGGCAGCGATCCTGTGCGCCGCGCGGCTGCGGAGGCATTCGCGGATTGGGGCATCCCAACCGCCGAATGCATCCGCGAAGTGCGGGCGGCGGTGCCCGACGCCGCCCTGATTGGCAGCGGCGGTCTGAACACCGGCGTGGACGCGGCCAAAGCGCTGGCGCTTGGCGCGGACCTGGCCGGGTTCGGCCGGGCGCTGCTCGAACCGGCCGTGCGGTCGGAGGCACAGCTGGACGCGCTGCTAGAGCGCGTTGAGCTGGAGCTCCGCACAGCCATGTTCGGCATCGGCGCCGGGAGCATTCCGGCGCTGAAGAACACATCGCGGCTCGTGCGCCGCGAGTAGCGGGGCGTACCGCATCCTTGATTGAAAAAAGGGATGTTGGCCGTTCCCCTTGCCGTTTTTAAGGCATTATCCCGCTAATTCAGGTATCCCTTTCATTCAGTTCGGCAGGGAAGGGGGATTCGAATTCCTTTCGGTGGTGTTCACTTTGGGCCTTTGATCCTTTGAGCCTTTTTTTCCTTATGGGGCACCTTTTAGGGGGGGCTTTACGGGATTATCCCTTTTTGTCAGGGAGCTAGGATGGTAGGGTAGGGATATCTGCAACTGGGGACTAGGTTTAAACCTGGAGATCAGCTTCTTGGGGTGAATCTTGGGATGATCATCTTGGGATGAATCTTGGGGTGAATCTTGGGATGATTCGCTTCTGATGTTCTCTGTGATAAGTGCTCCCCTGCAGCCTGAAGTTGTAGCTCCTCCCTGGCTGATTCAGCGGGATAATGGTGAGAGGACGCCGGCGCAAATAAGTGCGCTTGCGATAATTCCAACCAATTTAGTAAGAATTTTATTGCAATCGGGCGGAATCCCTATTATATTGAAGAAAACACCGGTCTGCGTGGACGGCAACCTGACATCTTCTTCGATAAGAACCGGCAACCGGTAAAATACATAACGACTTCAAACCTGTGTTCATTACACGGCTTTGATGTTAAAGAGAGGGAGATGGATATGAAACCTTCATTGTGGAAGTGGAGCACGAGAACGGTGGTGACCATCGGGATTGGGGCTGCGCTCTATGGAGCGACCAGCTGGATTGGCATCCCGATTGCCCCGGATACGCAGCTTCGGCCAGCGATCGCTTTGCTGGCGATTTTTGGTGCATTGTTTGGACCGGTTGTTGGTTTTATCGCCGGATTTATCGGACATGTGATTAACGACTTGATTACCAGCGGTACCGTTTGGTGGGGTTGGGCACTTGGCTCCGGCATTACGGCGGCGTTCATGGGCCTGATTTATTTGGCGAAGGATTTCAACGCTCAGGAAGGGCAAATGAAGAAGAACCACGTGGCCTGGTTTGTGGTGTATGGAATTGTGGGGATTTTTGCTTCTCTGGCGTTTTCCGGGTATTTTGATATTCTCGTGATGGGAGAACCCAACGATAAAATTTTGGTGCAGGTTATTTCCGCAGGGCTGGCCAACCTAGCCGTGTTTCTCATTCTGGGATTACCGGCGGTGCTGGCTTATGTGAGACGCAACCGCAGCAACTCGAATTTAAGCGTGGATAGATAGGAGTTTACTGAACAAATGCAGCCAGTCATCTCTTTCCGACATTTCAGTTTTCGGTACAAAAATCAAAGCGAACCTACGCTGAAAAACATCCACTTAGAGATCGCACGCGGGGAGAAAATATGGATCGCCGGCCCCAGCGGCTCCGGCAAGTCAACGTTAGCCCATTGTATCAATGGGCTAATTCCCTTTTCTTACGGCGGTGAAGTTTCGGGGCAGCTGCTGCTGGAAGGTCAGGATGCTTCGGCGATGACGATCTTTGAGCGCAGTCGTCGGGTCGGCACGATCCTGCAAAATCCGGATGCCCAGTTCGTTGGTCAGACGGTTGGCGAGGATGTAGCGTTCCAACTGGAAAATGAGGCGACTCCGCAGGATGTGATGAAGGAAGCTGTGTTTTCGGCGCTGGATGTGGTGGGTATGCGAGCCTTTGAAGCCCGGGGCCCGCATGAGCTCTCCGGCGGGCAGAAACAGCAGGTATCGCTGGCCGGCGTACTGTCGACGCAAGCGGATATCTTGCTGTTTGACGAGCCGCTGGCGAATTTGGACCCTGCCAGCGGGGCCAAGGCGATGCGGTTAATTGACGAGATTCACCGCAACCAAGGAAAAACGGTGATTCTGATCGAGCATCGCGTCGAGGATGTGCTGCTGGAGCATATCGATCGCGTCGTTGTCATGAACGAAGGAGAGATCGCCGCGATTGGCACGCCGGATGAGCTGCTTGCTGCAGGGATCCTCCCTCAGTATGGCCTGCGCCAGCCGCTCTACTTGGATGCGCTCTCGCATGCGGGGCTGTCGTTGTCCAACTTCACCGACTTGACTGACCCGGCTGCATTACGACTCCAAAAACCTGTTGGGATCCCGGATGATGCAGGGGGAGGGAACGGACAGGGCGGCAGTGAACGGATGAAGGATAACGATGCGAAGATCACGGATGATGGCGATGGTCACCGGATTCAGGATGAGCGCGAGCGGACGGGGGCAAGTGAGCTCCAACTGCGGGAGCGGCTTGAGACCTGGGCCGCTTCGGTTCCGCCGGTTGTACGGAGCAGCGCCGGAGAGCCGCTGCTTGAGCTGCGGGGTGTGTCGTTTGCCTATGAGCCGGGGACGAATGCAGTAGAGGACGTTTCCCTGACCGTCCGCGCTGGTGAGACGGTGGCTCTGCTTGGCAGCAACGGGGCAGGCAAATCGACGCTGTCGGGGTTGATCACCGGTTTGCTTAAGCCAAGCAAGGGCGAGATCCTGCTGTTGGGCGAGGTGATCAACGGCTGGTCGATTCGCCGACGCGGTGAAGCGATCGGCTATGTGATGCAGCACCCGCATCACATGCTGACCCAGCACATCGTGCGGGACGAGGTTCGCATTGGCCTCGCGGCACGCGGTGTGCCCGAAAGCGAACGAGATCAGCGAGCGGATGAGGCGCTGCGGATTTGCGGGTTGTACCCGTACCGCAACTGGCCGGTTTCTGCGCTGAGCTTCGGGCAGAAGAAAAGGCTGAGCATCGCAGCCATCTTGGCACTTCAGCCGCAACTCATGATTTTGGACGAGCCGACGGCGGGACAGGATTATCGGCATTATACCGAATTTATGGAATTTATCGCCCAGCTGGCTGCGGAGGGAATGGCTTTTCTGTTTATCACGCACGATATGCATTTGGCCTTGGAATATGCGGATCGGGCAGCGGTAATGGCAGGAGGTCGAATTATCGCAGAAGATACGGTGGCGCAGATTCTCGCCGATGGAGATCTTACCGCTAGAGCGAACCTGCGGGAGACGAGTCTGGCCCGCTTTGCGAAGGCTCAGGGGCTTACCTCGCCTTCGCGCTTTGTGGAAGCCTTTATCGCAGCGGATAAGAAGGTGAAACGAGCATGAACCAATCGAACGGATTGTACGTTGCTGGGGAATCTTTTTTTCATCGGATGGACGCCGCTGTCAAGCTGATCCTGCTCCTGACCTGGACGGTCGTGACTTTCCTGTTCATGGATTTGCGCGTATTTGCCATCATGTTGGCCGGCGGGGTTACGATGCTGCTGCTCGCTCGGGTTCCCTTCCGAAAAATGGCGCTGTTATTTTGGGCACTGATGGTTTTTACTGTGATTAACAGCATTTTTATTTTGCTGATTACGCCTCGCTTCGGAACGACGCTGACCGGAAGTGACACGCCGATCATCCCGCTGGGTTATGATACGATTAATGCAGAAACGTTGTTCTACGTGTTGACGCTATCACTGAAATATCTGACGCTGTTGCCGATCACGCTGCTGTTTATTTTTACGACGCATCCCAGTCGTTTCGCCGCCAGCCTTAACAAGCTAGGTGTGCCTTACAAACTGGCTTATGCGGTTAGCATTGCTTTTCGCTACATTCCCGATCTGACGAAGGAATTCCGCACGATTCTCAATGCGCTGCAGATGCGCGGGCTGGGTATCTCTCGCGGCGACGGTACGCTGTTGCAGCGGGCGCGCAATGTAACACAGGCGGTTGTGCCGCTGCTGCAATCCTCGCTGCAACGGATCGAGTCGGTTTCCGATGCCATGGACCTGCGCGGGTTCGGCACCAGGCCGCAGCGAACCTGGTACATGGGCACCGTCATGAAGGGGAGCGATAAACTGATCGCACTGCTATGCGTCGTGTTGCTGGCGACCGGGGTAGGTTTGAAGCAAAGCTTGCTTCAAGGCTTTTGGTATCCGTTTGGATAGATGATACACCAATCTCCTTGAAATATTCCCGGCGTATCGTTACTATGGTTGAAGGAAGTTGAGCAATTACACGAATGAGGAGTTGTCAATGATATGGCTTTGAAAGCAGGCATTGTGGGTTTGCCGAACGTGGGGAAGTCCACACTGTTTAACGCGATAACCCAAGCGGGGGCGGAATCCGCCAACTATCCGTTTTGTACGATCGATCCAAACGTTGGCGTCGTGGAAGTGCCGGACGAGCGGCTCGACAAGCTGACGGAACTGGTGGTTCCGAATCGGACGGTTCCGACGGCTTTTGAATTTGTTGATATCGCCGGGTTGGTCCGCGGTGCGAGCAAAGGGGAGGGACTTGGCAACAAGTTCTTGGCCCATATCCGCGAGGTGGACGCGATCGTTCACGTTGTTCGCTGCTTCGAGGACGAGAACATTACACATGTGGACGGCAAAATTAACCCGATCAGCGACATCCAAACGATCAACCTGGAATTGATCCTGGCCGACCTGGAGAGCGTGGAGAAACGGATCGAACGCGCCAAGAAAAATATGAAGGGCGGCAACAAGCAATACGCCCAGGAAGTTGAAGTTCTGGAACGGATCAAGGAGGCGTTGTATAACGATCAGCCGGCGCGCAGCGTAGAGCTGACGGACGATGAGAAGCTGATCGTGCGCGATCTGCACCTACTGACGTTGAAGCCGGTGCTGTATGCGGCTAACGTGAGCGAAGATGGCGTCAGCGATGCGGACAACAATCCTTTCGTACAGCAGGTCAAAGAATTTGCTGCGGCTGAAGGTGCCGAAGTCGTTCCGATCAGCGCCAAGGTGGAAGCGGAGATCGCGGAGCTGGAAGGCGAAGACAAGAAGATGTTCCTGGAGGAGCTGGGCCTGAACGCTTCCGGCTTGGATCGCTTAATCCAGGCAGCATACCGTCTACTGGGCTTGTATACGTATTTCACGGCCGGGGTTCAAGAAGTTCGCGCATGGACGATTCGCAAAGGCACGAAAGCCCCGCAAGCTGCCGGCGTCATTCACTCCGACTTCGAACGCGGTTTTATCCGTGCAGAAGTTGTGTCTTATGAAGACCTCGTTGCTGCCGGTTCGATGAATGCAGCGCGCGAACGCGGCCAGCTGCGGCTGGAAGGGAAAGACTACGTCGTTCAAGACGGCGATATTATGCATTTCCGCTTTAACGTTTAAACTTATTACGAGTAACAGCGAAGCAACACTGCCTCAAGGGTGCAGAGTCGATGTGCCCCTAGGGCAGTGTTTATTTGTACTTTTTTACTATCAAAACGTTGTTTTCATAGATTCGAGTCTGTATACTTAATTCAAGTTTTGATTCATTCATACATTGAGGGGGAGTTTCGTCATGAGTATGGATTATGCCTTGCACCGCAAGTCCCAGTTGGATACCCGGGAATTGCTGTTGCTGGAATCCGAGGTGAAAAATCAGGGAAAAAACATGGTTGTAGCATACATTCTGTGGTATTTCCTTGGGATTGTTGGAGGACATCGTTTTTACATGAAGAAAATCGGAACGGCCGTGACCCAGTTGATCTTGTCCCTGACCGTGGTTGGGCTGATTGTAACCGGGATCTGGTGGATCGTGGATGCTTTCCTGGTACATACTTGGGTGAAACAGCATAACGCTGAGGTGGAGAACCGGATTATTGACCAAATTTTCTATGACCGCGGCAGATCTCCGGAGTTTCCGATTTAAATATGTGGACCAAAAGCGATCTGACCACGAGTGAGCTGCTGCTTTTGAATTCGGAGATGAATAAGCGCGAAAAATCGCTGGGTCTGGCGTATCTGATGCTGCTGGCCGGTCATTTGGGCGTGCATCGTTTCTATTTGAAGCGCATCGCCAGCGGGGTGATCCAGCTGTGTTTATTCGTTCTGGCGATTGGACTTTATTTTGTGTTTGCGATTGCGACGGCGATTGAAAGCGTGGATTCGCCCGATACGAGCTATTCGCTGTTTTTGCTTATCCCTGTCATCCTCTTTGGATTGGCGCTGACCGTGTGGGTTATTGTCGATGCTTGCTTGCTGCCTGGCATCGTCCGGGACTCGAACGCAAAGCTGGAGCAGTCTCTGATCGAACAAATCGCTGCCCTTCGCTCGCCGGCAGGCTTTACGAAGCCCGGCGCGGATGGGTTAGGGGAACGTGGCCGTCCGCTTGATATTTAGGCAGCAGTTTTCATCCATACATGAAAAGGCGCCTTTGCGGCGTCTTTTGGCGTCTTTTTTTGAGGGAAAATTGGAAGCAGGAAGTTAGAGGTCTGGGCGAAGGTTATCTAGCCAAAACATGACCTCCATGATATAATAAAAAGTCGTCTATCCCTGAAATAATAATCAGTGGATAAGCGGTTTTTTACTGGGATCTTGTGATCGAATGAAGAGAGGTGATATCCCTTGTTGGACCGACTACAATCCTTGGCTGACCGTTACGAGAAGTTAAGTGAACTGCTCTGCGATCCAGACGTAGCGAACGACTCGAAACGACTGCGGGATTACTCCAAAGAACAATCGGATTTACAGCCGGCTTATGAGGCGTACACCGAATATAAGAATGTAATCGGAGAGCTGGAAGCGGCCAAAGCGATGCAGGCCGAGAAGCTGGATGATGAAATGCGCGAAATGGTAAAGATGGAAATCGAGGAACTGACCGCGCGCCAGCAGGCTTTGGAAGAGAAAATTCGCATTTTGTTGCTGCCAAAGGACCCGAATGACGATAAAAACGTAATCGTAGAAATTCGCGGCGCGGCCGGAGGAGACGAGGCGGCTCTGTTCGCTGCCGACTTGTACCGGATGTATACGCGGTATGCCGATTCTCAAGGCTGGCGCGTCGAAGTGATGGATATGAATGAGAGCGACCTGGGCGGATTCAAAGAGGTTATCTTTATGATTAACGGCAAGGGCGCTTACAGTAAACTGAAATACGAGAGCGGCGCGCATCGCGTGCAGCGTATTCCAGCGACGGAATCCGGCGGACGGATTCATACGTCGACCTCGACGGTTGCCGTATTGCCGGAAGTTGAGGAAGTGGATATCGAGATTTTGGATAAAGATATCCGGGTCGATACCTTCTGCTCCAGCGGTGCAGGCGGTCAATCGGTTAACACGACCAAATCTGCCGTGCGGGTGACTCATATCCCAACCGGTATCGTGGCTACTTGCCAAGACGGCAAATCGCAGAACTCTAATAAAGAGAAGGCGCTGCAAGTATTGCGTGCCCGCATCTATGATATGAAACGTCAGGAAGAGGAAGCGAAATACGCCGGCGAACGGAAAAGCAAAGTGGGTACCGGGGACCGCAGCGAACGGATTCGGACTTACAACTTCCCGCAAAGCCGGGTGACCGATCACCGGATCGGCTTGACCCTGCATAAGTTGGATCAGGTCATGAACGGCGATCTGGATGAAATCGTATCGGCGTTGACGATTGCTGAGCAAGCTGAACTGATGGAAAAAGGAGAATAACGTGTTGCACAAAGAAGGATACCGGATGTCCGGTGCAATGACGATATGGGAAGCCCGCAAAGAGGCTTCTTCTTTTTTAGCGGCGGCGGGCGTGCGGGAGCCCGAGTCAAATGCGGAGCTGTTGCTCCGCCATGTGCTGGGCCTAACGGGCGCGGCGTATTTGGCCGCGCTGCGTGACCCGTTCCCGGCGGACAAGCGGGACGCCTGGGAAGCGGTAATTCGCCGCAAGGCGGCGGGCGAGCCAGCGCAGTATATCATCGGGGAGCAGGAGTTCTACGGATTGACCTTCCGGGTCAATCCGGCAGTGCTGATCCCCCGGCCGGAAACGGAGCTGCTCGTGGAGCGCATCGCGTTGGAAGGCGATGCGCTG
>NZ_JAWDJI010000005.1:0-1381 GCF_032465655.1 Paenibacillus sp. 3LSP
AACCAAGATTAACAATTAATTGAATACCATGTCACTTTAGATGCAAGGCTAGTGCCCAAATCCGGGGATTCCTCCCTATTCCTATCTTTACCCTGTGCTTATCGTAACATATCATATGTGTTTTGGGAAATAAAGCGACAATTGTGGTAAAATAAACGACGAGCGACTCGCCGCTCAAAGGAGTGATCATGATGGCTAAGCCTAACAGCGAAACCCGCGTCGTCGTCGGCATGTCTGGCGGCGTCGATTCCTCGGTGACGGCACTCCTGCTGAAGCAGCAGGGCTATGACGTCATCGGCATATTTATGAAGAACTGGGACGATACCGACGAGTTCGGTTACTGCACCGCGGAAGCGGATGCTGAAGACGTTCGCCGCGTCTGCGAGCAGATCGATATCCCTTACTATACCGTGAACTTCGAGAAGCAATATTACGATAAAGTATTTGCCTACTTCCTCGAAGAATATAAGCGGGGCCGGACTCCTAACCCGGATGTGATGTGTAACCGGGAGATCAAGTTTGGCGAATTTTTGAACAAAGCGCTGGACCTCGGCGCAGATTACGTAGCGACCGGGCACTATGCCCGGGTCGTGGAAGAGAACGGGACGTTCAAGTTGCTGCGCGGAGTAGACAGCAATAAGGATCAAACGTATTTCCTCAACGCCCTGAATCAGGACCAATTGTCCAAAGCGATGTTCCCGATCGGCCACCTGCCGAAGCCGGAGGTACGGCGGATCGCCGAAGAAGCCGGCCTCTATACTGCGAAGAAGAAGGACAGCACCGGCGTCTGCTTTATCGGCGAACGGAATTTCAAAGAGTTTCTGAGCAACTACTTGCCTGCCCAATCCGGCGATATGATCGACATCGTCACCGGTGAGGTTAAGGGCCGTCACGATGGCCTGATGTACTATACGCTGGGTCAACGTCAAGGCTTGGGTATCGGCGGCTCCGGTACCGGCGAACCTTGGTTCGTGGCTGATAAGGATCTGGAGCGCAACATTTTGTATGTTGTGCAAGGTGACAAGCACCCAAGCTTGTACTCGACGTCGCTGATTGCTTCCGGCGTTAACTGGATCGCTGGCGCAGACAAAATGCCGGAGGGGCCGTACAAGTGCACGGCGAAATTCCGGTATCGTCAGCCCGATCAAGGTGTGACGCTGACGAAGCAACCAGACGGCACGGTGCATGTCGCATTTGATGAACCGCAAAAGGCGATCACCCCAGGCCAAGCAGTCGTGTTCTACCAAGGCGAAGAATGCCTCGGCGGCGGCACGATCGAAGCCCCGGTGAAGCTGCGGACCGAGATTTCGGCTGTACAAGCCTAACAATCATAACCACCCGTCCAACGGGTGGTTTGCTCTTGGGGTATAACCCCTTGTTG
>NZ_JAWDJI010000006.1:0-594 GCF_032465655.1 Paenibacillus sp. 3LSP
GACTCTGCGCCGAAAATGTAACGGGGCTAAACACACCACCGAAGCTATGGCTTGATGCTTTGCATCAGGGGTAGGGGAGCGTTGTATGCGGGTTGAAGGTTGACCGGAAGGACAGCTGGACTTCATACAAGTGAGAATGCCGGTATGAGTAACGAAAAGATCAGTGAGAATCTGATCCGCCGAAAGCCTAAGGGTTCCTGAGGAAGGTTCGTCCGCTCAGGGTAAGTCGGGACCTAAGGCGAGGCCGAAAGGCGTAGTCGAAGGACAACAGGTTGAAATTCCTGTACCACCGTAATCCGTTATGAGCGATGGGGTGACGCAGTAGGGTAGTGACGCGAGCTGATGGATGCTCGTCCAAGCAGTGAGGCTGGTGTGTAGGCAAATCCGCACACCGTAAGGCTGGGCTGTGATGGGGAGGGAAAATTTACAGTACCGAAGGTCATGATCTCACACTGCCAAGAAAAGCCTCTAGCCAGGAGAAGGTGCCCGTACCGCAAACCGACACAGGTAGGCGAGAAGAGAATTCTAAGGCGCGCGGAAGAACTCTCGTTAAGGAACTCGGCAAAATGACCCCGTAACTTCGGGAGAAGGGGT
>NZ_JAWDJI010000007.1:0-16151 GCF_032465655.1 Paenibacillus sp. 3LSP
TGGTAGACTGCATAGTATCAGCTCTCCTTTGCTATGTAGCTCTGAAATGGTTTGGTTTACACTTTCCATTTTAACCTACGAGATGTAGCAATTTGGAGGGCTGTCTTTGTTTTACGTTCATCTTAGCTAGATCTTTGTTTGACGCTTTTTCTGGCAAATAAGGTCGTTTAGGTCCGTTAAATTTAATTACCTTAAGGAGATGGATGATGGAACCGTTTGTAAGGAATGCTAAGAACCAACAACCGGAACGGTTCGAGCTGGCTCCTTGGGCCAATGTTATTCCGGGAATCAGCGCCGGATTTACCGGACGGTCTGGCGGAGTCAGCGAACCGCCGTATGATAGCTTGAATCTGGCTCTTCACGTAGGCGACGACCCTCAGCACGTGCTTGAGAACCGACGCCGGTTAGCGAAAGCGTTGGGGTTTGCCTCCGATGCATGGACTTGCGGGGAGCAGGTTCACGGCAACGCCGTCGCCGTGGTCCGTGCCGAGGATCGCGGCAAAGGGTTCCTGGACCGCAGCGGCGCTTTTCAGGAGACGGACGGACTGGTGACCAACGTATCGGGGGTGCTGCTCACCTCGTTTTATGCCGATTGTGTTCCTCTTTATTTTGCTGACCCGGTGAGAGGTGTCGTAGGCTTGGCCCACGCTGGGTGGAAAGGCAGCGTCCGTCTGATCGCTGCAGAAATGATTCACACGATGGAACGCGAGTTCGGCAGCCAGCGGAGCGAGATCCGCACGGCGATTGGCCCCAGCATTGGGGAATGCTGCTATGAGGTGGACGAAGTGGTGATGGAGAAGGTTCGTGAGGCGCTGCCGGGTGAAGAGCCGCATTTTGCTTCCGCATCTCCCCGTGCAGGAAAAACAATGCTGAACTTGAAAGAAATGAATCGAATCATTATGATTAAAGCAGGAATATTGCCGACTCATATCGAATGTACAACGTGGTGTACAAGCTGTCATCCGGAGTATTTTTACTCCTACCGGGCGCAGAATGGCGTTACAGGGAGAATGGCAAGCTGGATTGGCATAAAAGAGAGGTGATCCTTCCCGTGTCGCTGAAGGAACGGATACAGCACGTGGAAGAGCGGATTAAGGCAGCCTGCGAGCGAAGCGGCAGAAAGCGCGAGGAGGTCCATGTCGTCGCCGTAACTAAATATGTATCGGTTGAAGCTACGCGCGAAGTGCTGGACGCAGGGATCGTGCATATCGGTGAGAATCGCCCGCAAATCGCCGTTCCGAAATGGGAAGCGCTCGAAGGGCAAGGGACCTGGCATTTTATCGGCCATCTGCAGAGCAATAAGGTCAAGGACGTCATTGGGAAATTTCAATATATTCATTCGTTGGACCGGCTGTCGCTGGCCCGTGAATTGGAGAAACGAGCCTCAGCGATGGGAACGAGCGTTACTGCATTTTTGCAGGTGAACGTCTCCGGCGAGGCGTCCAAGCAAGGGATTGAGCCTGAGCAAGCTGCTGATTTTTTGAAGGAAATCGCAGATTTGAAGCATGTTCGCGTGGTGGGGCTCATGACGATGGCTCCCATCGAGGAAGATGCCGAGCGGACAAGACCGGTTTTCCGCAAACTGCGGGAGCTGCGCGATCAACTGAACGCTCAAGCTGTAACGGCGGAGCCGTTGACAGAATTGTCGATGGGCATGTCGGGAGATTTTGAAGTGGCGATTGAGGAAGGGGCGACATGGGTTCGCCTCGGAACGCTGTTAGTGGGGAAAGGGGAATTGTCGTAATGGGAGTAATGAACCGGTTCATGAACTTTCTGGGCTTACAGGAAGAAGAAGAGATTGTGGAGCGCGAACGGTTTTCTGGTCAAGAAGACGCAGAAATTGAAACCCCAAGCTTTGAATCCCGTAGAAATCAGAGAGGAAGCAACGTGGTCAGTATTCACTCCCAGAAGAATGTCAAGGTCATCCTCTATGAACCTCGCTCCTATGAAGAAGCGCAGGAAATCGCTGACCATCTTCGTTCCCATCGATCGGTCGTCGTTAATTTGCAGCGGGTCCGCAATGATCAAGCCATGCGCATTATTGATTTCTTAAGCGGAACGATTTATGCGCTTAGCGGAAGCATCTCCAAAATTGGATCGAATATTTTTCTTTGCACACCGGATACCGTTGAAATTCAGGGATCGATTACAGAGATTTTAACGGAGGATTCCGATTATAACAGAATGAGGTGATGACAGCTTGGTAGGTTATATCGATTCCATTGTATGGCTGCTATACAATATTTATTTTTATATGATCCTGGTTTACATTCTGATGTCATGGGTACCTAACGCCCGCGACAGCTTTATTGGCGAACTGCTGGGCAAGCTCGTTGAGCCCTATTTGGCTCCCTTCCGGCGGTTTATTCCACCGATCATGGGGATGATCGACATCTCGCCGATTATTGCCTTGTTTGTGCTCCGATTGGCTGTCTTCGGATTAATTAGTGTTCTCCACTATATCTTTGGGTACTAATGATGAAAGCCGATATTTATGAGCATTTTAAACCGGAGGAACGGCCGTTTGTCGACCGAGCCTGGGAATGGGTCGTGAATGCCGGGGATTATCATGAGGTCAAGCTTAGCGACTTCCTGGATCCGCGGCAATGTTACATTCTGGAGACCCTGGCGAATCGCCATCCCGATGCCCAAATTCGGCTGGACGGCGGTTATGAAGGCGCGGAACGACGGCGGGCACTGATTGCTCCGGATTACCGGGATCTCAGCCAAGAGCCGATGGGACTGAAAGTGCTCGATATCACCTCAGGAGACCAGAAATTTCTCGCCCTTCAGCATAGCGATTATTTAGGGGCGATATTGGGGCTCGGACTCAAACGCGATAAAATCGGCGACATTCATGTTCGTGAGGACGGATGTCACGTCATTGTTGCGGAAGAGATTGCACCGTTTCTGCAAATGAACCTCCATCAAGTGCATCGCGTGAATGTCATGACCGATGTACTGAACCTAGGCGAGCTGAGGACGATGGAGAAAGAACTGGAACCGATGGAGCTGACAGTGGCTTCATTGCGCTTGGATGGGATTGTTAGCGATGTTTTTCGCTTAAGCCGTAACAAAGTGCTGATTCCAATCAAAGCCGGCCGTTGCCGAGTAAATTGGCGAACGGAGGAGGACCCCTCCACACCGTTGAAGGTTGGCGATGTCGTTGCACTGCAGGGCTTCGGGCGATTTAAGGTGCTGGAAGCAGGCGGTTTAACCAAGAAAGGCAGACATCGTGTCAAAATCGGTAAATTTGTATGAGCCGTTTGGCAGGAGATGGTGGATTCTTGTCGAATATGATAGTTCGAACTGGTTCTTGAATGTATCTCGTGATTGAATTGAACCCATCTTCCCGCTGGGGTGCGAGTTCAACAACGGGACAATTCACCTGATGGAACTATCGCTTCACGGGGAGTTTCGAAATTTCTAGGAGGTGAGGATCATGCCATTGACGCCGCTGGATATACATAACAAAGAGTTTTCCAGACGATTGCGCGGTTATGACGAAGATGAAGTGAATGAGTTTCTCGACCAAGTCATTAAAGACTATGAGATCGTGATCCGGGAGAACAAGGAGCTTCATAACCAACTGTTGGCTTTGCAAGAGAAACTGGATCATTTTGCTAATATTGAGGAAACTCTTAGCAAGACCATTATCGTTGCACAGGAAGCGGCCGATGAAGTGAAGAACAATGCGAAGAAGGAAGCTCAGTTGATCGTGAAAGAGGCGGAGAAGAACGCCGATCGGATCGTCAACGAATCGCTGGCCAAATCGCGTAAAATTGCGATGGAAGTGGAAGAGCTCAAGAAGCAGGCTTCCATTTACCGCGCTCGTTTCCGCACGCTGGTGGAAGCCCAGTTGGATCTACTTAGCAGCGAAACCTGGGATACGCTGGAGAGCCGCGAACGTGCCCCTGAGAAAGGTCAAGAAGTACAGGAACTGTATTAATCCAAAGCAAACGCCATTTGGCTTCCATGAGGGAGCGCCAAATGGCGTATTTTATTAGCGTTCCTGCGGCCGATCCAGGCTGACTTGCCGTCGGTATTCGGTAGGAGAGACGCCGGTCGATTGCTTAAAGAGGTACAGAAAATGCTTCTTATCTGCGTAACCCACTCTCTTCATAATCTCCATCACCGGGAGCCGGGTCGAGATTAGCAGTTCGCGGCTTCTCTCCATTCTTTTGTTCCGAACGTATTCGTGAAAGGTGCAACCGGCATATTGGCGGAACAAGCGATGGAAGTGGCGTTCGCTGAGATGAGTTGCTGCAGCAAAACTCCGCGCGGACAATCTCATCGCATAGTCCGTATCGATCTGACGTAGGACGTCCTCCATTATCCGTTTTTCCGGTTCTGCGGCAGAGTTGGACTGGAGGCGCTCCAGATGACGTTCCAGCATGACGGCCAGCTCAATAAATCGGCTGTACAGTTGAAGGAGATACCCCGGCTTTCGTTCGGTAAACTCACGGTAGGCAGCGCGAAACCAAATACTCCACGGACTGCCTCCCTCCCTCAAGTGCAGCCACCCCGGAGAGGAGGCCCTAGTTCCCTCGAACAAATACGGTCTGGAGCGGCTTAACTCGTGAAAGCCGGGCAGGTGTTCCAGGCATGCGAGCAGCTTGCTCGGCTCAAATAAACAGTTGTAAACGATTAGCGGATGACGAGATCCCGCATGTCCGGGGCGAAACACATGTCTCGTTCCGGCGGGGAGCAGAAATACATCGTTTTTGGTGACGCGCACAACCTCCTCATCGATGAAATGAAACCCTTCACCTTCATCCACGAGCACAATTTCCACGAAACGATGGCTATGCATCTGCAAATCAAAGGTCTCTTCGACCCGGTTAAAGTAAAAAGGTAAGGAGTCCGTAAAAAAATCAGCCCCGTCCAGTACCTTCTCCCCTCGGTATAAAGACAACGGTGATCCCTCCTACGCTGCGGTTGCCCCTATTATAGTGTCAGCTCCGGCAAGGGTCAATTTGAAATCGGCTAAGCCCATGACAAATACAACATGCCTATGCTGAAGCGACACGAATATGCTCAATCACAACGTCAACCTCGCTCGGGGACTGAACCTCGATCTCGATGGCTTCTGGAGAAACGATCCGCAAGTGCATCCGGGGCAGGCTGGGTTGCGCTTGATTTTCCTCTGCTGCAACGGCTGCAGGGGATTTCAGACGCCAGGAAACGTCGATTCTGCCGCCGCCTGGAACGGGAACGGTGCCGCGCGCCCAGGTCAATCCGCCGCATGGCTGCGGTGCCACGAGCACTCGACTCCATCCGGGCTCCAGGCTGCGAACGCCGAGGACGTAGGCACCTAGGAAATAGGCGGGTCCCGCAGACCAGGCATGGCAATGGCTCCGAGTCAGCAGGTCGGCTTTGGCTCGGTTTTCCGTGAAGTTAGGATACATCTCCCAGCAGGTTGTCGCTCCCCAATCGATCATTTGCCCATAGCCCTGACGCATATCTTCGATCATGATATCCCATTTGCCCAGTTTCGCCAGCGCTTCGTAGTAGAAGAAGGACATAAACGGACTGCCAATTTGCACGAAGGAGCTGGGCGGATGCAGAATCAGTCGTTCAACGGAAGCAAGTCTGCGCTTCGCGAGCGTTGCGTCTGCCGTTTGAGCGGTTGCAGAGTTGGAGCTCTCGTCCTTAACCTGTTCGGGAATGCCGCACAACAGCGCCACAACTTGCGTCTGAATGCTGAAGATGTCAGAGCGCCGCCCATCCGTATGGATGCAATCGAGATAGGCTTGTTGTTCTTCCGACCATAAATGCTTGTTGATGGCGGCTGCCAAGCGGTTCGCCTGCTCCGTGTAGAACGCCTCCGCTTCACGATTGCCGAGAGCCGAAGCAATAGCAGCGGTGGACATCAATGCTTTGACCAGGAACATGTTCTGGTGTGATACGATCCCGTCGTTCGGCTGGTCCAGCGGAGCCCAATCGAGCAGGTTCCAGCTGCGGATCCATAGTAATCCCCGATCATCCAGCCGCTCTAAATAATGCTTGAGCGTATACTCGATATGGGGGAAAATATCCGCGGCAAAGGATTTGTCCCCATTATAGCGATACAGCTCCAAGCAGGCGATAATCCAGAAGAATGTCCAGTTCGGAATGACGCTGTTCCATCCGCTCGGCACTTGGTCGGCGTAAAACGGGGTCTGGAACTTGGAGCCGGGAACCAATCGCAGGCAGCGTTCGACGATCCGGTCAGCCCCAAATAAATAATAGTTGATCAGCGCTTCATTCCGGGCATCGCCGACCCAGAAGGTCTGCTCGTACATCGGACAATCAACAAAAGTATCCTCCATACATAGCCGGGTCGTATGTTGGCTGATCTGCCAAATGTCATTTAGGCGCGGATCCGATGACTGGAACTGCCCAACCTCAGCGATCGGATAATTGCTTTGCAGCATGCGAATATAGCAGATGCGCACAGGAACCGTTGCGTTTCGTACGGTGACCTGGCAGTATCGTAGTCCACGCCGCACTGGAGACGTGTACCGCTGGCGTCCCCCGGCGCAGATGTAGCGAAGCGTATGGTCCAATCCGTAAGTATCCTGGCGTCGACCTTCATGCATAAACTCGAATCCGTAAAAATCAAGGATCGCCCCCTCCGGCGCTTCAACTTCGAACTCTAAATAACCTGACAGCTCTCTGCCAAAGTCGATCACAAATTCGGTATCTCCATCGGGATACCAAGGGACCACCGCCAGCTCGAAGCTGGGAATCACCGCTTGTTGCAGCGTGTTTGGAATCGCTAAAGGGACTTCATCCCTTTTCCACACGGAAAGGATAAAGACATCTTCCTGGCTGACCAGCGCCTCGGGAACCGGACGGAGCCAGTTCGCAAACGGTACAAGTCCTGCCGCATCTGCGATCTCTCGGGCCCGCAAATAGTCGGGGTGCGCCGGATTCATCGGAGGATTTGGTTTATGGTCGTAACGGATTCCGCCGTCAAAGGGACCAAGGGTAACAAAGACGGACGAATCGTCTGCTTGAGCGTTTGATTGTGCTTGTATGAACGTGAGAGGCGATAAGAACTCCAGCGGCTTCTCGGCGTCCACCGCAAAATGATGCCCGCTTCCGTGCGTCCCTCCGCTGACGTCGATCAGCAGGAGATGATCTCCCGGATCAAGCTCAAGGCGGAGAAAGCGTTCGGGAGCTTCACCTATTAATGACTTCTCATCGTACCAAACCCCGTCCAGACTGCAGCCCCGAAATGTCCCGCCCACATCGATCAGCCCCAGCGTAGCCGTACATTTCAACGGACAACGCACCACGGTAGCGAGCAATCCGAGAAATTCGGCTGGGTTCGCCGTGTCGGTACTGTCCTCGAAAAATTGATTTCGCAGGTCAATAGCCGCCGTATATTGAACGGGCTTAACCTTGCTCAAGCGTTCGATGCGCCGAGGATATACAGTTTCTTCCGTCAAATAGGGAATGTCCCGGGGAACCGGCATTCCCCAAGGCTCGCAGCCTGCCGGGCCGATGACCGCGGCTGGTTGCCATTCCGGGCCAGGTTGGTAGTCCGGTTGAATCCAGTTGTCGTCCCACAATCGCGCGTCGATCTTCTCGGCGAAAGCATGCTGACAGGACATTCGCGGGGAACGGCTGTCATGGCCTGAATGCACCACAGTGAACCACGTATCGTCTGTTGCTGCTAGGATTTGTGGGCTGCTACCAAGCTCCAATTGGGCCAGCAAGCCCCCGCGTCCCCGCAAATAATAGAAGTTGCTGACTCCAAAATGCATCACCATGACGGCGATGACGTTCGTTTGTCCTGGTCTCAGCAAATGGCCGATGTCGTATTCATCATAAGCCAGCCGAAACGGCCAGGAGCGCGGAGGGCCTTGACCAATCCGTTGTCCGTTTACGTACAGGACGTATCTGGAGTCCGCCGTAAGCTTGATCACTGCTCGCCCGCTGTTGGCTGCCGTCCACGCAAACGTTTTGCGGAAGCAACGCCACTCGTTACGCGGGCTGGATTCACCGGAATGCCAAATCCATTTTCCTTGCCAGAGGGTCTCCATCGGTATGCTCGCTCCTTCTCACACGAAAATGTAATCCCTTTCATTATAAAAGAGGCACCTGAGGAACAGGGGAGGGGGAAAACGTACGAAAGAGGGGAATTCCGGACATTTCCAGGGCAATGATGAATTGTCTTCTAGGCAAAAAAACAGGTTGAGGGCAGGATGTTGACATGAGGGAGGCAATAAGATATAACTATTTACATATTGTACTTGCATAAAGAATCATTCGATGATGGGACCAGTACGCCGTGATGTTGTTCCCCAGAGAGTTGGCATCCTGCTGAAAGCCAACGTTCAATGCGCGGACGGAATATCCTCCCGGAGAAGCAAGGCTGAACTTAAATGTGATTCAAATGCCAACATTTTGAATCTCTGCTTAGTAAGCTTTGCCGGTTGTCGGCCGTTATACCGACCCCATATGAAGCGTATGGGATCAAGGTGTCATGCCTAAGATGCGGCTCGTCCTTCGGACAGCTGTGTTTATCAAGCATGAAACAAGGGTGGTAACGCGAGCTAATGCCTCGTCCCTTCTAGGGACGGGGCTTTGTTATTTTTACAGGTTGATTAAAGAAAGGAAGAGAAGTATGAAGAAGGTTGACGTCAAAGAAAATGCGCGGGCTCGCGACCTGCGGATTCTGGACAAATGGAGCCGCGAAAATACGTTTAAAAAGAGTATCGAAAATCGGGCGGGCCGGCCGAATTACGTTTTTTTTGAAGGACCGCCTACCGCTAACGGCTTGCCGCATATCGGTCACGTGTTAGGCCGCGTCATCAAGGACTTCGTTGGCCGCTACCAAACGATGAAAGGCTATCGCGTTGTCCGCAAAGCGGGCTGGGATACGCACGGATTGCCGGTCGAGCTGGGCGTAGAGAAGGAGCTTGGCATCTCGGGCAAGCAGGAGATCGAGAAGTACGGTATCGAGGATTTCGTGAAAAAATGTAAAGACAGCGTGTTTGGCTACGAAAAGCAATGGCGGGAATTTACCGAAGCGATTGCGTACTGGGTGGATCTCGACGATCCGTACATCACCCTGAACAACAGCTACATCGAAAGCGTGTGGAACATCCTGGCGACGATCCACGACAAAGGCCTGCTGTACCGCGGCCATCGCGTCAGCCCGTATTGCCCATGCTGCCAAACGTCGCTCAGTTCCCACGAAGTGGCGCAAGGGTATGAGGATGTGAAGGATCTCAGTGCCACAGCGAAATTCAAGCTGACCGACACCGGCGAATATGTACTGGCTTGGACGACCACGCCTTGGACACTTCCGTCTCACGTGGCACTGGCTGTGAATCCAGACATGGAATACGCCCGTGTACAGCAGGAAGACGGTGTATATATCGTTGCGAAGAACCTGGTTGAGAAAGTCATGAAAGGCGATTACACGGTATTGTCGACGCACAAAGGTTCGGAATTCGTTGGCAAAACCTATACGCCGCCGTTTACCTACATCAAAGCGGATAACATTAACGTGATCGTTGGTGCTTCGTTCGTTACGGATGCCAGCGGTACAGGGATCGTTCACATGGCACCGGCTCACGGGGAGGACGACTACCGCACTTGCCGCGAGAACGGCATCACCTTTGTCAGCGTTGTGAACGGTCAAGGCCGCTATACGGACGTGGTAACCGATTTCGCAGGCCGTTTCGTCAAGGACTGTGACCTTGACATCGTTAAGATGCTGTCCGAGCAAGGAACGCTGTACAGCAAAGAGAAATACGAGCACAGCTACCCGCACTGCTGGCGTTGTAAATCGCCGCTGCTCTACTATGCGATGGAGAGCTGGTTTATCGAAACAACAGCCATTAAGGATCAGCTGATTGCCAACAACAATTCCGTGGACTGGTATCCAGGGCATGTTCGTGAAGGCCGCTTCGGGAAGTTCCTCGAAGAGCTGGTCGATTGGAATATCAGCCGGAACCGCTATTGGGGGACGCCGCTGAACGTGTGGGTTTGCCCGGATTGCGGCGGACAATTCGCTCCGCACAGCATCGCCGAGCTGCGGGAGCATGCGGTAGGCCATGTCAGCGAGGATTTGGAGCTGCATAAACCGTACGTTGACGAAGTGAAGGTTCATTGCCCGCATTGCGAAGGCGGCGTGATGGAACGGACGAGCGAAGTCATCGACGTTTGGTTCGACAGCGGTTCGATGCCGTTTGCGCAGCATCATTATCCGTTTGAGAACCAAGAGACGTTCGCGGAGCAATTCCCGGCAGATATGATCTGCGAAGGGATCGACCAAACGCGCGGCTGGTTCTACAGCTTGTTGGCCGTGTCCACGCTGTTCACTGGCAAAGCGCCTTACAAAGCCGTGATTGCCACCGGCCACGTGCTGGACGAAAACGGGCAGAAAATGTCCAAATCCAAAGGCAATGTCATCGATCCTTGGGAAATTATCAACGAGTTTGGCACGGACGCGTTCCGCTGGGCACTCTTGTCCGACAGCGCGCCTTGGAACAGCAAACGGTTCTCCAAAGGCATCGTAGCTGAAGCCAAATCGAAAGTCGTAGATACGCTGGTGAACACCCATGCGTTCCTGACGCTGTATGCCGGGATCGACGGCTATAAACCGGAAGAGCATGCTTACCGTCCTTCCGAGAATAAGCTGGACCGCTGGATTCTGTCCCGTCTGAACAGCTTAATTCAAGTGGTCGACAAAGGCCTGGCGGTGAACGACTTCGTGAACTCCTCGCAAGCGATCGAAGGATTTATCGATGAGCTCAGTAACTGGTATATCCGCCGTTCCCGCGACCGGTTCTGGGGCAGCGGCCTGAACGATGACAAATTGTCCGCTTACCAAACGCTGACTCACGTATTGCTCACCCTATCCAAAGTGATCGCGCCGTTTGCGCCGTTGATCGCTGAGGACATTTTCACCAACTTGGGCGGCGGGGAAAGCGTCCACCTGGCCGATTATCCGCAAGCGGATGAATCGCTGATCGATCTTGCACTGGAGCAAGACATGGAGAGCGCACGGCAAATCGTTGAGCTGGCCCGCAACGTCCGTAACGAGAGCGGCATCAAAACGCGTCAGCCGTTGTCCAGCCTGATCGTCTCCATGGACCGGGAGTTTGCGGTGAGCGAATATGAAGATATCATCAAGGAAGAGATCAACGTCAAAGCGATCGACATCGAAACGAGCGACAGCGGTTTTGTTGATTTCACATTGAAGTTGAACCTGAAGGTGGCCGGGAAGAAATACGGTAAAAACGTCGGCTTCCTGCAAGGCTACCTGAAAAATCTCGCGCCGGAGCAAACCCGCGCCATCGTGGAGCAAGGTCAATTTTCCGTGACTTCGCCGGAAGGCGAAGAGCTGACGGTCACTGCGGACGAATTGCTCGTTGAGAAACAAGCGAAGCCGGGTTACGCCTCCGCTTCCGGTTACGGCTTAACCGTTGCGCTGAACACGGACATCACGCCGGAGCTGGAACAAGAAGGCTGGGTGCGTGAAGTCGTCCGCGCGGTGCAGGATACCCGGAAGAAGCTGGATCTGCCGATCGAGAAACGGGTACACCTCACCTTGGATGTTGACGATGAATTAAAAGCAGCCATCACCGCATTTGAACATGTGCTGCGTGAGAACGTCTTGATCACGGACGTCGCCTTCGGCAAGCCGCAAGGCCAGGCTGAAACGGTAGATCTCGGCAGCAAAACCATCGCGATTTCAATTGATGCGTAAGTACCTGAATGGAGCTTTTCCAGGAAGGTCATAATAATAGCAATTGAAGCAAACGAGCCTGCGCTCTCCTGTAAAAGGGGAACGGGCTCGTTTGTGTTTTGGGATACACTGGGGAGCAAAGGATGGGTTGTTCATGATTCGTCGAAAACCGAGGCCTGAACCTGCGGCACCTGCGGCGGCGGAACCTTTGCCAAAAACGCCGGAGGAGCAGATGAACGCCGTATACCGCCTGACCTTGAATTGGACCAGGCAGCTAGAGAAATCGCGGATCGCCGAATACACCGAACTGCTAAACCGCCCGTGGCGCTTGATCTGGTTGAACCTGTTGTCCGGAACAGCCCGGGGGGTGGGGATCGCGATCGGGTTTACCTTTTTTGCGGCAACGATCATCTACATCCTGCAGATCCTGGGGGCGCTGAATCTGCCGATCATCGGCGACTATATCGCGGACATCGTGCGGATCGTGCAAAGACAGATGGAGCTTAATACGTATTAGGTCCGGTTCCGAGCGAATCCTCGCTGTCCAAATGCTCCGTGGCACTCATATGTTTCCGGTAAACGCCGTTGCGGTAAAAGCAAACATTCTTGCCATAGATATCTGTGGCAACAAAGGATTCGTAAGGCTCCACAAATCCATCGAGCTCATCGGAGGCTTCGATTTCCATATCATTATAATCATCGATTTCCCGATCCTCGGCCATCGCCGGTGAATTCGAGGTTCCATAGCTCTCAACGATTTGCCAAGCATCCTCCCCGTCAAAGCCATTCTGATCCTCGCGTTCATCCAAGCTCGTGCGGCCAAACGGCGGAGATAAGAAGATTTCCTCGATCGGCCGTTTGGCGGATACGAACGATTGCGGACTGTGATCTTTACAATACGCTGTTTCCGGGATGGCGCGGAGCCGTTCATAGCTGATCGGCTTGCCGCACGTTGCGCAGTAGCCGTAGCTGCCATCCTCGATTCGTTCAAGTGCATCCTCAACCCGGGCCAGATGCATTTCATGATGCTCGGTCAGGGCCAAATCTTTGCCCCGTTCAAAGACTTCGGATCCGAGATCCCCGGGGTGATTATCGATCTGGCTCAGCTCATTGGTATTATCGCGCATCGATTCATTCATTCCATAATGATCATTGTCAGATAATTGCTCGGTTAAAGCAGACTTGGTTTCCTGCAGTTTCGCGGTAAGCTCCGCGAGCTGGGCTTTCGTTAAATGCGGCATGTGGTTGCTCCTTCCTTCCTGCATCTAGAGCGGTGATTTGTAACGTCTCTCCTAGCGGTATTTTGTGCAGAACCATGACGAAATACCTAAGGAAAATCCTTTCGCGCATGGACGGGCCATTTCCGGCTGTGCTACAATATACAAGGCTTAGAAGAGGAATATCCTGCCGCTTGGTGCGAGCGGGAAATGAAAAACGAGGTGACGGACCGCGTGGTATACTTTTTGATTGCATTAATCGTTTTTCTGGTGGATCAAGGCACGAAATATTGGATTGCAACCGGAATGACGATCGGGGAACAAATCCCGGTGATCGGCAACTTTTTCTTGATTACCTCCCATCGGAACCGCGGCGCGGCGTTTGGCATTTTGCAGGATCAACGCTGGTTTTTTATTGTGGTGACTACGGTTGTGGTGCTTGGGATCATCTGGTATTTGCTTAAAATAAAAAATCAACCCAACAAAATGCTGCCGGTAGCGTTGTCTCTGGTACTTGGCGGAGCTATCGGCAATTTTCTCGATCGTGCCGTCAGTGGGGAAGTCGTTGATTTTCTGATGTTTAATTTCGGTTCGTACACATTCCCGATTTTTAACGTTGCGGATTCTTGCATCGTTATTGGCGTGGCGCTGATCATTTTGGATTCACTGCTGGAGCTTCGCCGGGAGAAGCAAGCCGCAACACCACAGGAGCATGAGGAAAACGTATGAGTTTGGATCAAACGCTAGAGGATTTTGAAGAAGAGAAGCTTGAGTGGGTGGCCGGACCGGCTGACGCGAAAGAGCGAATCGATAAATTTGCAAAAACGCAGCTGGGCGAAGAGTTCTCCCGCAGCCAGATTCAGCTGTGGATTGAAGCGGGGAACTTGGTTGTAAATGGGGCGTCGGTGAAAGCCAATTACAAGCTGGCCGAAGGCGACCGCATCGTACTGGTGATTCCGGAGGCAGAGCCTACGGAAATTGTACCGGAAGACATACCGCTGGACATTTATTATGAAGACAGTGATGTGATCGTCGTTAACAAGCCGCGCGGCATGGTCGTGCACCCGGCACCGGGACATACTTCCGGCACGCTGGTGAACGCCTTGATGTTCCACTGCAAGGATCTGTCGGGAATCAATGGCGAGCTTCGGCCTGGGATCGTGCATCGGATCGATAAGGACACCTCAGGTCTCATTATGGCAGCGAAGAACGATAAGGCCCATGCCTCGTTGGCCGCTCAACTGAAGGCGCATACGGTGACGCGGAAATATTATGCTTTGGTTCACGGCAACGTTAGCCATGACCAAGGCACAGTAGATGCGCCGATTGGCCGCGATCCCCATGATCGCAAGATGTATACAGTAATTGAACGGAACAGCAAGCATGCGGTTACGCATTTTCATGTGGTGGAGCGATTTGGTGATTATACGCTGCTTGAGCTCAAGCTGGAAACGGGACGTACGCATCAAATCCGTGTGCATATGAAGTTTATCGGCCATCCGTTGGTGGGAGACCCGCTGTATGGACGCAGTAAAGGGATCAAAATGGATGGACAAGCGCTGCACGCTGCTGTGCTCGGTTTTGAGCATCCGGAAGACGGGCGGTATTTGGAGTTTAGTGCACCGATTCCGGCGGATATGGAAGATGTGCTGCAATCGCTGAGAAATCGCTAAGCCATTGCTTAGATTTGGTGATTTAACCTATAGAATGTTCACCTCCAGGAGACAGCTTGATCAAAAAGTACAAACGATCAGGTGATTAATCCATTCTCTAAATGGGCCGAATTCCTGCATATTTAAAGTGCGAGTTCGAATCATTTGAGGATGGATTTTTTTATGAATACGAAGGAGATGGACGTTTACGATGAGTACGCTGAATGGACAGGAAACTTATATTCAACAACAATTTGCAGAGCGCATTGGCGGGGCGAACTACGGCAAAGATACCGCTATTTATAAATTCGAGAAAATCAAACGGGCGAAAGCGGCAGCGAAGAAGGATTTTCCCGATGTTGAACTGATCGACATGGGCGTCGGCGAACCTGATGATATGGCGGATGCCGGCATTGTGGCCAAACTGGCGGAGGAAGCGGCAAAACGCGAGAACCGCGGGTACGCCGACAACGGCATCGCCGAGTTCAAGGAAGCGGCAGCGAAGTATCTTCATGATGTTTTTGGCGTTGAAGATATCGATCCGGTTACGGAAGTAGTGCACTCGATCGGCTCCAAGCCAGCGATCGCTATGCTCCCTTCTTGCTTCATCAATCCTGGAGATATCACGATTATGACCGTGCCGGGCTACCCGATTATCGGGACCCATACGAAGTATTTGGGCGGCGAGGTGTATACCGTGCCGTTGACGGAGGAGAATGATTTCCTGCCGGATTTGGACGCGATTCCAGAAGAGGTCGCACGTAAGGCCAAGCTGATGTACTTGAACTACCCGAACAACCCGACGGGCGCGAGCGCGACGAAGGAGTTTTTTGCCAAGGTCGTGGACTGGGCGAAGAAATATCATGTCGTGATTGTACACGATGCACCGTATGCTGCATTGACGTATGACGGTTTGAAGCCGCTGAGCTTCTTGTCGGTACCGGGAGCAAAGGACGTAGGTGTCGAGCTGCACTCCTTGTCCAAGTCGTACAACATGACCGGGTGGAGAATCGGGTTTGTTGCCGGCAACCCGCTGATCATTAAAGCGTTCAGCGACGTGAAGGACAACAACGATTCCGGTCAATTTATCGCTATTCAGAAAGCGGCCGCTTACGGGCTGGCTCATCCAGAAATCACGGAGCGCATCGCCGAGAAATATTCGCGCCGCCATGAGCTGCTGGTGAATGCTCTGAATGACTTGGGCTTTAAGGCGAAGAAGCCGAAGGGTTCGTTCTTCCTCTATGTTGAAGCGCCGAAGGGCGTGGAAGGCGGACCAACGTTTGAAACGGCGGAAGACTTCTCACAGTTCTTGATCCGCGAGAAGCTGATTTCGACGGTGCCGTGGGACGATGCCGGCCATTACGTGCGCTTCTCCGTGACGTTTATCGCCGACGGGGAAGAGGAAGAACGCCGCGTCATTTCTGAAATCAAACGACGCCTTGGCGATTTGAAGTTTATTTTCTAAGAAGAATAAAATGGACCATAATGATTCGTTTATAATGCCTCTTGGGTTTGATCCCAAGGGGCTTTTTTTGACATTATAGAATTTATAAAATTTCGGGGTGGGAGAGGCCTTCCGCCTCGGGTTTG
>NZ_JAWDJI010000008.1:0-3209 GCF_032465655.1 Paenibacillus sp. 3LSP
TTTCGATGTGAGTGAACCGATGCCTCTTTAGTAACATTTTAACTGAGTGATCGCGGAGCCTTGCTTGTTGCGCTCTGTTTCTTTACAATAGGAATGTTAAGGGAAGCCATTTTGTGCGATAGGAGAGATCATATGAGAGTCAAAATTACCCGCAATGCGGCGAAAGTGATACAGAAAGAACTGGCCAAGGAAGAAAATCAAGGGCTGACGCTGAAGGTATTCATTACCCATTCTCACGGCGACCATGCTCACTATGGCCTGGATTTGGTCAAGCCTAGCGAGAACGACCAAATCGTCAAAACTGACAAGGACATCGATGTCATTGTGGGTGGCGATGATCCGTTCCTGGATGGCGTGAAGATCGATTATTTGTATTTCCCAGAGGAAGGCTTCGTGATTACCAATCCTTCCAAAGGTAATCATGGGGATCACTAAGCTAAGTTTTAGCTAACGATAAAGAAGGGACTTGGCATGGCTAACGATATTCGGATTTGCGATAAATGCAATCATATCCGCATGAAGACGTTTGTACCGAAGCTGCAAAAGCTCGCGCCGGACGCCGAGATCAAAATTGGCTGCAAATCGTATTGCGGTCCGTGCGGCAAAAGAGCGTTCGTATATATCAACGGCAGATACGTCAGCGCACCGACGGAGGACGAGGTGTTGGCGAAGGCTGCGCCTTTTGTGAAGAAACCGAAGTGAGAGAATTAGAAATGAGAAGCCGTCGGAGCTGGAGCTCCGGCGGTTTTTTTAGGGATCAGCTGTTTTGAAAGCTTCCTTCGGACAACCGTTTCTGGTAGGGTATTCTTAAGAAAAACGGCCAATCGATTAAACACCAAACAAAGGAGTTAGATCATGGGAGCGATTCAGGAACGGATGAAGGATGTCGCAAACTATCGGGCAGCTCGTACGGCAAGAGAGGACTTTGATGCGTTTTGGAGTCAGACGTTAGAGCGGTTTGCAGCCAAGCCGCTGAATGATCGCCGGGAACCTGCAGCGACGTTGATGAAGGGAACCCTTGCGGCGCGTGTGCAGTTTGAGGGATACGATGATACGCCGCTGTATGGCTGGTTTTTGGTCCCGAAGGGCGGGGACGAGCAAAATCGGAAAGTTCCGTGTGTAGTAATTTATCAAGGATATCAATGTCATCGAGGCCTTCCGGAAAATTATGCCGTTTGGCTGCAGATGGGGTATGCCGTTTTTGCGGTGGATACGCGCGGTCAGACAGGGGAAACGGGGAATCACTTAACCTCTGCTCGAGGGATCTTCAAAGGGTGGATGACCCAAGGTGTGCTGGAGCCGGAGCACTTCTACGGCTTGGCGATGACGATCGACGCCTGGAAGGCGCTGCAATGGGTGAGTGCCCAACCTGAAATCGACGCAGAGCGAATTGGGGTGTACGGAACAAGCCAGGGCGGCGGCTTGGCGCTGCAGATGGCGGCGTTAAGCAAGGTACCACGGGCGGCAGTTGCTAACGTCCCGAATCTGTGTCATTTGGAGTTCGCGTTGATGAATTCAACCGGCTCCGTCTCGGAAATCGCTGAATTTGTCGCCCGTAACCCGGGATCGTTGGAGCAAGTCCTAACGACATTGAGTTATTTTGACAATCTGAACTTGGCCGAAAAAATCAACATCCCGGTGTTATACTCCGCAGGTTTTAAAGATCTGATCTGCTGGCCGGAAACGATCGCAGCAGCTTATAACCGAAACCCTGCGCCGGGGAAGGAGCTGCTGCTCTACCCGTTTATGGGCCATGAAGAAGGCCCTGACGAGCATCGGTTGAAGGCCTACGGTTTCCTGGGGGAGCATTTGCAGCCATAGCATGTGGAGAGATGAAGGGGACCCCTCGTCCGACATTGAGCTTGCCGGGAATCGAGTCGCCAAGTGTGCAGCAAATCCAGACGGGCCCATCCGCCTAGCTCGAATTCGAATGCGAGCGCATGAACTGGCGAGGGGACATGCCTTCAACCTGCTTAAACGCTTTACTGAAGGAGTATATGTTGCTGTAGCCGACTTTCTCAGCGATGGTGGATAAGGACAAGCGGTGAAAGATCATCAGTTCTTTGGCTTTCTCCATCCGGTAGCGGATTTGAAACTGATGAGGGGTCAGGTCGAACGTTTGCTTGAAAATACGGGAGAAATGGAACACGCTGAGGCAAGCGATCTTCGATAACGTCTTCAGCGGGACCGTTTCGTTGTAATGCTCCATGATGTAGGTGACCGCCAGCTCCATGGCACGTTGATGCATGACCAGATGCGCGTTGTTGTTCGCCCTCAGCCCTTTTTGCAGCAAATAAAGGATGCGGAGCACCAGCGCTTTCTGGATCAACGGGTAGTCGGCATCACGCCGCTCGTAGGCATGAATGATTTGCATCAGCGTCTTGTGTACCTCGGCATGGTTGCCGATCCGCAGGACGTTGGGAAACCCGAAAGCCTGCCCCAGTATGTCAGGCCGAAGCCAAGCCAGCTCTGCCTCCGTGCATTCGCTGCGATTTTTGAAATTGATTGGCACCTGCTCAAAATCCTCATAATACAGCACATCAAAATGAATGTGCGGCATCCAACATTCTCCCCGCGAGTCTATGAACTCATGTTCCACCCCCGGTTTGAACAGTAAAATATCTCCGGGCACCGCAACAAACGTATCGTTCTCCACACGAATGGTGAGTTCCCCTTTTTCCATATACAACAGTTCATAGTCAAAAATGATGCGAGGCGCCAGCTTCATCGTGTCCACCCGGTGGTTCCAGGCTCTTCGAACGTTGGGTGACAGGCGATGTATCAGGTTCGAGGGAGTCAAAGTCGGATTGTCCATCGGTACCTCCTGTGTAGACAATAGCAAGAATGGATAACAAATCACAAATCCCAACATGGAAACCGGGAGATAGGATCATGTAAAATTTGATATGAAATCGCTTACATCATAACATGATCTGATTCGAACCGAAAGGGGCTGCAGATGGTGGAAGCGAGAGGAACAGCCTGAGGCCGGATGAGGCTAGGGACTGAGTCACGAAGCGTACGTAGAGATATGTTCCATCAATAATGAAGGAGAGGGACGACGATGAACCCATTTAGCTAAGATGAACGTAAACAAAAGACAGCCCTCCAAATTGCTACATCTCGTAGGTTAAAATGGATAGTGTAGTATAAACCAAACCATTTCAGAGCTACATAGCAAAGGAGAGCTGATACTATGCAGTCTACCA
>NZ_JAWDJI010000009.1:0-1901 GCF_032465655.1 Paenibacillus sp. 3LSP
CCCCCGGGGGGATGGAAATGAACCTAAAAGAGCTTTTTAAAGATACTATACGAGGGAGGCTTTAGTATGACCTTTTTTGATAAATTTGTAGAGGCATTTGAGAAACAAAAGAACGATCCGGAGTTTATTGATCAGCAAAACGAAAAGAAAAGACTTAACGAAGAAATAGCACTAGCACTTGCTACAATACAAGATGAGGCAAGTAGTATGGGTCATGAATTCTTTTTTAGCCCTCCACCACAAGGATCTGATGAAACTTGGACAGCACATTACAAAGGCGAGATGTTTGCTATTTTTAATCGTGAGGTAAAAAATAAAAATAACGAAAAGCAAATGAACACCCTTGAATCTGTGAAAGAAATACTTATGGAAAAAATAAAATTTATTCAGTAAAAGAAAAAGCCCCGCTAACCAATTACGGTCAGCGGGCTATTCTACCGGTGCCTCCGGATTTCTTTTTCCAATATATCACAGACTATTCTTTTGTGCTACCATCACGTTTATTTCCTAACTCAAACAGCCCCGTTGCCGACAACCCAGCCAGCCCCCCAGCCCATAGCCTTAGCACCAGATCCAAGGACGTGAACGGGGATGCGGCGGCACCTACCAGGATGCCGATCACCACACCGATCAGCGGGACGATGTTTTTCGGCAGGTTGACGGTCGTTTTCACCAGTTGCACCAATGCCAACACAAACACGGCCAGCACCGAGGCAAAGGCCATAACGTTGTTCAATGCTTCCATGATTAACAATACTCCTCTCTTATTCTTCTGGAATACCTGCGGCTCGCCGCAAATAGTTCGCCAGATTATTAAAATGCTGCGCCCGCTCTCTGTTCCCCTCGTCCCGAGCCTTAAACCAAGCCGGAGAAAGCCAGCGGATGATGATCTCCTGAGCATTGCTCTTAGGCAGCTTTACCAGCGGCGCGGCAGCCATCCCGGGTGTCAGCGGGATGCCGGAGGCCATCCGTAGGTTGTTGGCCAAGTTGTGATAATGAGTTTTGCCGACCTCATCCCCGGCCCGCTGTGATGCAAACCACGCCAGAGATACATAGTTGTCGATCAATGTCTGGGCGATCCCAGCCGGCAGCGGGGTAAAGTCCGGCGGCGTGATCGGCGCAGCCAGCTCTGCGGCGACGTCGTTGATCAGATCCTTGAGCGTCTTACCTCCCACCTTCAGCGCCTGCTCGCAGTCGGATTTACGCGCTGGGTCCAACTGTTTGTGGCTGGCAATGTGCGTCGACGGGTTTTTACCCCAACGGTCGCAGCAATAGGCCAAGTACCAAACAAACCGCTTATACGCCTCTGTAAAGGTGATCCGACCGCCGTAACACAACTCTATCCCAAGCGCCGCGTCGTTGGCATCATAGCCAAATAGGTCGTTGTCGGTTGTCACGTTATACAAAACGTGCCAAGCTTTCTCTGCCGGATCCGGACCGGTACCCGTCGGGATGATCTCCAGAATCTTGGTGTCGTCAATAAACACATGGGCCGACGCTGAGCGATCGGTCAGGTTGTTAAAGTATTTGAAATGGTTGTCCGCCGTAGCCCCGGGATTGCCCGTGTCATGTGCAACAAAAAAGGCCGGTGTCACGGTTTTAAGCCGGGTGCCTGGCCGCGTGTTTGAGCGCTTGGTAATGTACCGGCGCTCGATTGGGTATTTGGTTTTGTCCAAGGTTATCCCCTCCCATCTTCCTCTAGGCGGTCGATCCGCTTATGTGCTTGTTTTGCCGATTCCTCGACCCGTGTGAGCCGCTCGGAGATCGCTTCAAAACGTTGTCCTTGCAGTTTTTGTTCGACCTTCATGTCGTCCACACCACGCTTAATGTACTCTAAATCAGCACGCTGTACGGCCGAATTAGCTGACTCCTCTGCTACCTCTTTTTTAACGGTCCTCGCC
>NZ_JAWDJI010000010.1:0-9056 GCF_032465655.1 Paenibacillus sp. 3LSP
AGCGAGGGCGGGGCCCCGCAGACCAGCCCCGCCTCGGGCGCGCGGCGCGCTGCCGCCGCCCTCGTGAGATCGCCGGCGGAGCTCGCCTTGTCGCCGGCCCCAGCCCGGGCTGCCGCGGCGGAGCCCGCTCCGGCCCCAGCCGCGCCAACGGCCGCCGCCAAGCGCGGCGCCGCGCCCGCTCCCGCGACTGCCGCGCCGCGCCGCACGCCCCTGCTCGAGGTGCGTGGGCTCAGCTACGCCTTCGCCCGCGGGGCCGAGCCGGTGCTGCGGGATATCCGTCTCACGCTGTACCCCGGCGAATGGCGGCTGCTGTGCGGGGACAACGGCTCCGGCAAAACGACGTTGTCCCGCCTGCTGATGGGCCTTCTGCGCCCGCCCAAAGGGACGGTGTTCTGGCAGGGCCAGGATACCGCTCGCCGGACGCTATACGATCTGGCGTCCGAGATCGGGTACGTGTTCCAGCAGCCGGAGCAGCAATTTGTCGCTTCGACGGTGCTGGACGAGCTGCTGTACAGCCCGCGCGCCGAACTGGGACTGCGGCCGCGGGACCCCATCCCGGAGGAAGTGCGGCAGCGCGCGGAACGGATGCTGGAGGCGATCGGTTTAAGCGGCAAAATGAACGAATCGCCCTATTACTTAAGCGGTGGGGAGAAGCGGCTCCTAAGTGCCGCCTCGGTCATGATCTGCCCAAAGAAGCTGTATATCCTTGATGAACCTACGGCGGGCATCGATTACATCGGCGTCCGCTTGCTGACGGCGTTATGCCGTGAGGCGCTGGATCAAGGGGCAGCGCTGATCATGATCACCCATGAGCCGGAGTTGTTTGAAGGCCAGCCCATCCAGCGTTGGCGAATCGGGGAAGGGCAGATTCACTAAACGAATTAATATACTTCCATTGCGGAGGACAAACCAGAAGAAGAGGGTTCTGGTTTGTCATCCGCTTTCTTTTTTCAGAGGGTTCAACTATAATGAGAGTTTGTGGAATCCTTGCCCGGTATGGAAAGAAAGGAAGTTTTATTTCATCATGAAACCAATGCAATTGAAACGGAATTATATTTTGACGGGCTTGCTGCTGTCTACGTTTTTAGCGGCGATCGAAGGCACCGTTATCGGTCCGGCCGGACCGCGGATCGTGGGTGATCTGGGCGGCGCTCGGCTGCTGAGCTGGGTGTTTACCGCCTATTTGCTGACCATGTCCGTGACAACGCCGATCTTTGGCAAAATCAGTGACTTGTACGGCCGCAAACCGGTGTTTGTGATCAGCTCCCTGCTGTTCTTGGCGGGTTCGGTCCTGTCCGGCACGGCGCACAGCATGGGTCAGCTGATCGGGTTCCGCGCCCTGCAGGGCATCGGAGCTGGCGGCCTGCTGCCGGTGACATTTACGATTATCGGCGACATTTATTCGATTGAGGAACGCTCCAAAATTCAGGGATGGATCAGCTCGGTGTGGGGCATCTCTTCTTTGATTGGACCGCTGCTGGGCGGATATGTCGTGGATTCATTGAATTGGCGCTGGGCATTCTATTTTAATGTACCGTTTGGCCTATTGTCGCTCTATTTCATCATCGTCTATTTACATGAACAGATCGAGAAACGGAAGGTGAAGGTGGACTATCTGGGGGCCGTCACCTTTACGATTGGGGTCTCCGCTTTGCTGATTGGGCTGGCGACGGGCGGGCAGCAGTTTGCTTGGGCCTCGCCTTGGCTGATCGGGATGTTTGCCGTGGCTGCCGGGTTCCTGGTGCTCTTCTTCATCGTCGAGCAACGGGCCGAGGAACCGCTGGTGCCGCTGAAGCTGTTCCGTATCCGGGATATCGCCTTCTCCAATATCACCAGTTTGTTGGCGAGTGCCCTGCTGATTGGATTAACCTCGTACTTGCCGCTCTGGATTCAAGGGGTGAAGGGGCAAAATGCGACGACCTCCGGGCTGGTGCTCGCCCCAATGTCCATCGGTTGGATGTTGGGCTCCGTCCTGGGCGGCCGTTGGATCATCACCCGCGGCTGCCGTCAAACTTCGCTGATCGGGATGGTGATTATCGCCCTCGGGGCGGTAGGATTAGCTACGATCCATGACGGCACGCCAATTTGGCCGCTGTTGATTTATAATGCGCTGTATGGGATAGGTTTTGGCTTTTCGTTTACCGTATTTACGATTATCTCCCAATCCTCCGTGGGCTATAGCCTGCGCGGAGCTTCGACAGCGCTGAACTCCTTCGTCAAATCGATAGGGCAGACGATTGGAGTTACTGCCTTTGGGACTTTGATTAATCTGCAGATTGTCGCCCGGACGAAGAACGGCACGGCGTCAGGGATTCCAATCTCCCAGGATGATATCGACCAACTGCTGTCACCAGAGAAAGTCCACTTGCTTGCCCCTGATCTGTGGAGCGAGCTAAAGGAAGTGCTGGCGCAAAGCTTGGATACGCTGTTTATCGTCATGGCTGTGCTTGCGATCGTGGGCATCTTATTCGCTTTCGGGCTGCGCAACCAAGCACCGGAGCAAGAAGAGGACGTTGAGGCGGGGGAACCCTCCATCGATAGAGCTTAAATTCATGTTGTTGCTGCGGGCGGTCTCTGCGAAATGGGGACGGCCCGTTTGGCTTTCCAGCGACCTTTGAGTGGACCGCGGTTTGCCGTATCTTTTACATGAAACGGTATAAAAAAGCCTGCCTCTCCGCACCTTAATAGGAAAGGGGAGGTGTAACTATGAACAAGGTCATGAATGTGGACCAACACACGCTCGTCAACGCTTGGCAGAAGCAGCTGCCGGAATATTTGAACCCGGGAGACTCCGTACAGGTGCAAGCTGATGAGGCGGACCCCCAGGGGCTGCGGATTCATATCAATGCGGCGGGACATCAGCTTTATTCCTTCGATTTTCAATGCTCTTATATGGACCCGCGCGAGGTTCGTGTCGAGCTGGTAGATGTGGAGCGGGATGGGCAGACGATTGCCGAGAACAGCGAGGAAATTCAGGAGTTAACCGGAGACTATGTCCGTCATATTCATGAATGCGCGCAAGCCTTAGCGCCGCTGACGAACCCTTAACAACGAGAAAGCGAGGACTTAGGCTTATGTCACGAAGCAAATCGGGAATCGATAAAAATTTGACGAATGTCGTAGAGGATCTGGACCAAACGCCGGTCAACGCCCATCATGCCCAACAGATGCAACAAAAGGTGAATGACCGACGGCACACCAATATGGAAAACCGTGATCACAACAAGGATATGGACCCGACCCATTAAGGGTTGGAGCAACCATAAAAAATCACCTTATCGGGCCCATAGCTCCTAAGAATAAGGTGATTTCATCACTGTATTTTTATGTAAGGAAATTCTCAGGGATATGCCGAAGCAGGCTGTGTCCAGGTTCATCATGCCGATGAGCCATGGATACAGCCTATTTGTTATCTTACTTCCGCAGCAACGGGGCAAGCTTCTCAGCTTCACGGCCCATTTTCTTCAGCAATTCAATCATGACCTTCTTCTCCTCATCGGTCAGCCCGCTCAGCGCGTGGTCAATCCGCTCCGCATACTCCGGATACAGTTGGTCCATCAGCTCTTTGCCCTTAGGCGTCAGATTAGCATAAATTACGCGCCGATCGCGTGGGCAAGGCGTGCGGTGCAGCAAGCCGGCTGCTTCCAGCTTATCGATGACATACGTTACGTTTCCGCTTTGCAGCAGCAGCTTCGCGCCAATTTGTTGAATCGGTTGAGAGCCTTTGTAATACAGGACCTCCAGAACGGCAAAGGCCGTCGGATTAAATCCTTGGATTTTGCTCCCCATAACTGCATGTTCGTTGACACTCTTAAATGATTTGGCAAAAACCCGGTACAAATGCAGTGACAAATCCGTTCCGCGTTGTTCGGTGGTCATCATGTGCATCCCGCCCTTATTTTATATTTGTGAATCTTTGAACTTGATCGAGTACTTGTAATCTTAAACCACCTGAGATTTAAAAAAAATATAATTTATCACAATTTGCGTCTTTTTGTATGGAAATAAATGTAACTCGCTCTGCCTTCAGACCGCAAAAATTTCATTCTGCGGCGCAGGGACGGAATCGGCCCCGAGACGGATGGAAACCCCTTTCCGATTCATTAAGATAACTTCATAAAATCAAAGCGGAGTAGGGGATGACGAAGATGAGAAGATTCGGGAAAGGTTTAGCCGGCCGGGAGGGCTCCGGTATTTTGCAAAACCGTGCATATTTGGCGCTGTTATCGGCGCAGTTGGTATCCAATATCGGCGACTGGTTGTATTTGCTCGCCTTGCTGACGATGGTTGGCTTGAAATGGCATGCCACGCCTTGGGAAATCACAATGGTCTCGCTTTGTATGGTGCTGCCGGTCTTGTTGGGCGGCCCGTTGGCGGGGATGCTGGCAGATCGTTTTGAACGCAAAAAGTTGATGGTTATCTCCGACCTCGTTCGGTTTGGAGTACTGCTCGGCTTCGTGTTCGTCACCGCGATTTGGCAGGTGTACGTCCTGTTAATCGCCAAGGGATTTTTGGACGTCATCTTCTCCCCGGCGAAGAATGGAAAAATTAAGGAGATCGTGCCGCATGAGCAGCTGGAGCAGGCGGTTTCCTACAGTGCAATTATTGAGCAAGGCACTAAAATCATTGGCCCGGCTTTGGGCGGAATGCTGACGGCGGCATTTAGCGTAACCGTATGTTTTGTGGTAGACGCAGGAACTTTTCTTATTTCGGCGCTCTTGCTTACCAAGGTGCCTGGAAAATTGCGGAGCGCGGCGTCGACACCGGCGGAAGGGGAAGCCGGGCAAGCGACAGCGTCCCGGAAACTGAAGCGGGGATTTTGGACCGAAATGGCGGCTGGCATCAAAATTATCGGCGGCATTCCGTTGCTTGCCGTTGCCACGTTGACTTTGTGCGCGTGTTTGCTTGTTCTGCAAATCGCTGATTCGCAAGCTGTGGTCTTGTTCCGGGAGATCCCCGGGGTGCCCGACGATTTGCTGGGGTGGTGCATCACGTTTAGCGGGGTTGGGACCTTAACTGCAGCGTGGCTCACGAGGCATCTTAAACTTACGCCGCTGTATAAAATGGGGATCGGCGGAGCCATGCTGGGGTTGGTGTTCGCGGCAGCGGGCTTTATCGTAAGCCAGGTCACGTTTACCGAAGGAGTGATGGCGTTGATGCTGGCACTGTTCGCCTTCGCCGGGTTAGGCGCGGGGATGACGTTTATCCCGTTTCAGGTCACGTTGCAGCAGCGGACCCCGGAAGCGGTGACCGGACGCGTATTCGGTACGGTATCGAGCTTGACCTCGACCGCAACGCTGATTGGACCGCTGTTTGGCGGCTCACTGGTGACCGCCTTTGGGCCGGAGCCCGCCTTCATTTTATCGGGCAGCCTCATGGCCGTTATGGGCTTCCTGCTCTTGTCGATTGCTCCGGCCATTATGAAGCGGGATCGTGCCGCAGCTGTACCAGCGGTTTCGGGGGCGGAGGCTGTAGAGGCTGTGGAGGCGTAACGGAAGCAGCTTGATTTTCCTGGTTTCCGGTGCGACATGTACAAAAAGCCATCATGTCTTATAATGAAAGAAATGACTGGAGATTCGAGGAGATTCTTATTGGAACAAACACAAGCATGGTTGGAAGTGAATATTCATGAGGCGGGGTATGAGTCTGGAAAGGCCGCCATCAAGCAAATTTCACTCGAAGTGAAGCCCGGTGTTCTTACCGGGCTTATTGGGCCTAACGGAGCGGGGAAGAGCACCACGCTGAAGGCGATCCTTGGCCTGCTGCCGTTTGCAGACGCAGAGGTGACCTTTCATGGCGGGGCGAACCATTATGCTTATATTCCGGAGCAGCCGGTATTTTACGATACGCTGACGTTATGGGAGCATTTAGGGCTGGCTGCTGCCGTATATGGAATGGACGAGTCCACGTTTGAGCGGGAAGCTGCGGCGTTGCTGGAGAAGTTCCGCATGACTGACGCGCGCGACTTGTTGCCGGGAGGCTTCTCCAAAGGCATGCGGCAGAAAATGATGCTGATGATCGGGTTTCTCGGCCGTCCGGATGTATATATTGTGGACGAGCCGTTTATTGGGTTGGATCCGCGGGCAACCAAAGATTTTCTTGGCTTGCTGGAAGAAGAACGCCGCCGCGGTGCCGGCGTGTTGATGTCCACGCACGTGTTGGATACGGCGGAACGGATTTGTGATGATTTTATCCTCGTTGCCGACGGACAGGTCAAAGCGGGCGGCTCGCTGGACGATATCCGTGCGGCTGCGGGGATGCCGGGGGCTTCCTTGTTTGATTGCTTCGATGCTTTAACTGTCAATGATTGATGAGAGCGGTGTCAATAAAAAAGAGGGAGCCCGGAAAACAGAGAGAGGGGGGCGCGGGTTGAGCAGCAAAACATCGATGACAACAATGACGCCTGCGGCATCCGCAGCATCAATGGTATCCATGACGGTGAGGCGCTTGTTCCTTCGGCGCTGGCGTGACCGGTTGCGGGAGAAGCTGGGCGTCTTGAAGTTTACGTTTGATTTGACGATCCTGTTATATCTTGGCATTCCCGGGTTGCTGTTAGGCGGTCGAGCGTATTACGGATTATGGCGGGAGGAGCTGCCGGCTTGGCTGGCCGGGCTGCCATACCCGATGATTCCGGTCCTGCTGCTGCTAGTTCTGTATAGCAGCGGCGGGATATCCTTCTATATCGAAGCGGCAGATGTTCTATTCTTGCGTCAGCGGCCCCAATGGATCAAGAGGTTAATGCTTAGCGGACTGGTCGCATCAGCCGTGGTTCAAGCCGTGGTGCTGGCCCTTGCCATCGCTGTGCTAAGTCCGCTGCTGGTTCGCGTTTATGGGATGAGTTGGGCCATGATTGGCGGCGTCTATGTCGTCGTGTGGGCCGCAAAAATCGTGCAGATGCTCATCCAGCAGTTACTTGGCGTATTAACCGCAGGCTGGCGCCTGCTGGTGCTGCGTTCGCTGGCCTATTCGGCGCTGGCGGCGGGCTTCGGGGCTTGGGCCGCTTGGGCCGCAACGTCGGCGGAAGCCGGGCGGCCAGCCGGGCTGGCGATTGGCATCGCCTTGCCGGTGCTGGCGCTGCTTGCCGGCGCGCTCGGCTGGTACCGCTTCCGCCTGCGGGGCCGCTTTGATGCCGAGGTGCGCGAGGAGGAGCGGCAGCGTACGAGGCTGACCGCACTGCTCCTCGCTCCGGCGGTTGAGCGGCCCAAACCTCCGCGGCCCGGAGGCTCCAAGCCTTGGTTATTCCGCCGCCTGCGCCGACTAACGCGCTCACGCCAGCCGGAGGCTCGCATCGCCGAGGCGCTGGTCAAGGCGTTCTTTCGCGGCAGCGAGTGGAAGCTGTACGCCCAAATGACGTTGGCTGGATTAGCCGCCATCGTCTTGCCGCCATATCCCGCAGTGAATCTGATTGTGTATGCGGCATTGCTTGTGCTATTGGTCTACTGGCTGAATGGCCACCGGAAATCCTTCTTTGAGCGCGAGCTGATGTCGATTCTCCCGCTGGAGGAGTCGTTGGAATACCGCAGCGGGGCACCGGCCATGCAGCTGCTGTTGCTGCCCGCGGTCATCGTTTGGACAGCGGCGCTGGGCGCCAAGTTGTATCCCCCGGCGTTGGGCTTGCTGGCAGGAGCAATCCTTGGCGTGCTGCTCGCCCGATGGCTTGGCAGTTTTTCGCGTGGAATGGGCTTATCCTCCAGACGATGGAAATCGTAGGCGAGGGCGGCCCTCTATGAAATCATAAGATATAACGTAAAGCGCTTTACTAGATTATCGTAAAAACAGCTCGGGATCGTAAATCTGATACCGGGTTGTTTTATTTTTTGTTGTCCATGCTCGTCCCAATAACCACCGTTTCGACTTGATACCTCAGACATTCCCGATATATCGCAACCTTTGTCGAGATCGACCCAAGCCTAAAAAAATGATTGCGCTTACTTCAAATTTATAGTAAAAAGTTAATTAAGCGCTTTACTAAAATTCATTGCATCATTCGGTTAAAAATGAAAGCGTTGTATTTTTAAGCGATTAAAGAAAAGTGGGAGGGCAAAATGCGGACGATCCGGCTTACAATGGCACAAGCGTTGTTAAGGTTTCTGGACAATCAATACGTATCCGTCGACGGCGTTGAGACGAAGTTCGTAGCTGGAGTCATGGGTATCTTCGGCCATGGCAATGTAACGGGCATCGGCGAGGCGCTGGAGCGAAGCCCAGGCAAGCTAGTTTATGTGCAAGGCAAGAACGAGCAAGGTATGGCTCATGCAGCGATCGCGTTTGCGAAGCAATCGCGGCGCCGGAGCATCTACGCGTGTACGACCTCGATCGGTCCTGGCGCGTTGAACATGGTGACCGCAGCTGGGACGGCAACGGTCAACCGTATCCCGCTGCTGCTGTTGCCCGGCGACAATTTCGCCTCACGGCAGCCTGACCCGGTGTTGCAGCAACTGGAAGCCGGCTACGACTATACGATCGCAGCCACAGATTGCTTCAAACCGGTAAGCAAATATTGGGACCGCATCGTTCGTCCGGAGCAGCTGATGACCGCGGCGCTGAACGCGATGCGCGTGCTGACGGACCCGGCGGAGACGGGGACGGTGACGCTTGCGCTTCCGCAGGATGTGCAGGCGGAGGCTTATGATTATCCGGAGGCGTTTTTTAACAAGCGGGTGTATGTCATTGAACGGCATCGTCCATCTGAGGAGACCCTCCGCCGGGCAGCGGAAGCCATCTCCGCCAAGCGTCGTCCCATCATCGTTGCTGGCGGCGGTGTGCGTTATTCCGGGGCAGAGGCCGAGCTGGCAGCATTCGCTGAGCGCTTTGGCATTCCGGTGGCGGAGACGCAGGCGGGCAAAGGCGTCCTGCCTTGGAACCATCCGCTGAACGTCGGCGGCGTTGGGGTCACCGGCGGCCTTGCGGCAAACCGGCTCGCGCATCAGGCTGATCTTGTTATCGGCGTCGGCACGCGGTATTCCGACTTTACGACCGCATCCAAATCGGCGTACCGGGAAGACGCGCTGTTTGTGAATGTGAACGTCAGCCGCCTGGACGGCGTCAAGCTGTGT
>NZ_JAWDJI010000011.1:0-910 GCF_032465655.1 Paenibacillus sp. 3LSP
CCGCTTTAATGGGCGAACAGCCCAACCCTTGGGACCTACTTCAGCCCCAGGATGCGATGAGCCGACATCGAGGTGCCAAACCTCCCCGTCGATGTGGACTCTTGGGGGAGATAAGCCTGTTATCCCCAGGGTAGCTTTTATCCGTTGAGCGATGGCCCTTCCATGCGGTACCACCGGATCACTAAGCCCGACTTTCGTCCCTGCTCGACTTGTCAGTCTCGCAGTCAAGCTCCCTTTTGCCTTTGCACTCTTCGAATGATTTCCAACCATTCTGAGGGAACCTTGGGGCGCCTCCGTTACTCTTTAGGAGGCGACCGCCCCAGTCAAACTGCCCACCTGACACTGTCCCCGTACCCGATCAGGGCACCAGGTTAGAACTCCGATACGATCAGGGTGGTATCCCAACGGCGCCTCCACCGAAGCTGGCGCTCCGGCTTCCTAGGCTCCCACCTATCCTGTACAAATCGTATCAAAGTCCAATATCAAGCTGCAGTAAAGCTCCATGGGGTCTTTCCGTCTTGTCGCGGGTAACCTGCATCTTCACAGGTATTAAAATTTCACCGGATCTCTCGTTGAGACAGCGCCCAAGTCGTTACGCCATTCGTGCGGGTCAGAATTTACCTGACAAGGAATTTCGCTACCTTAGGACCGTTATAGTTACGGCCGCCGTTTACTGGGGCTTCGGTTCACAGCTTCGGAGGTATTCCCCCTAACCGCTCCCCTTAACCTTCCAGCACCGGGCAGGCGTCAGCCCGTATACTTCGCCTTGCGGCTTCGCACAGACCTGTGTTTTTGCTAAACAGTCGCTTGGGCCTTTTCACTGCGGCCCCCTCGGGCTATTCACCCTACCGAGGCACCCCTTCTCCCGAAGTTACGGGGTCATTTTGCCGAGTTCCTTAACGAGAGTTCT
>NZ_JAWDJI010000012.1:0-34771 GCF_032465655.1 Paenibacillus sp. 3LSP
CGTGTGGAACCACGAAATGTATATGAAAATTCGAGTACAATGCGCCGAAACCCAGCGATTTCGGAGAAATGTACTCGAAAAATCATACAGAATCGGCCCAAATGCGTGTGGAACCACGAAATGTATATGAAAATTCGAGTACAATGCGCCCAAACCCAGTGATTTCGCTGAAATGTACTCGAAAAATCATACAGAATCGGGCTAGATGCGTGTGGAACCACGAAATGTATATGAAAATTCGAGTACAATGCGCCGAAACCCAGTGATTTCGCTGAAATGTACTCGAAAAATCATACAGAATCGGCCCGAATGCGTGTGGAACCGCGAAATGTACATGAAAAATCGAGTACAATGCGCTGAAACCCAGCGATTTCGGCGAAATGTACTCGAAAAATCATGTACAGTATGGGCCTGACGTGGCCGTAATCGAGCTACAACGGCTTCCCGTTCATCGTCGGCGGGGCTTCCGGCTTCATCACGGGGCCGAAGTCGTCCGTTGCAGCGGCGGGGTTGCCGTCTTGGTTCCAGGCGTCTTTCATCATGAAGGCGCCTTTGCGTCCTTCGTCGGTGGAGTCCTTCGTTTTGGCTCGTTCCAGTTGCTGCTGGGTGTAGTCCTCTTTTTTACTCATCTGACGCACCTCCTATACTGTGTGTGGTTACTTAGTATTCCCAAAGTTCCTTTCCGAAAAAAAGAAAACCCGCCAAAGCTCAACCTCCTTGGAGTTCAAGCCTTGACGAGTCCTATCTCAGGATCGTTCTGCTTATTGCGCCTTCACGAACTCGGCCGCCTTCACGCCGGCCTGACGTCCGAAGATGATAATATCGGCTACGGAGTTGCCGCCGATCCGGTTATCCCCGTGCAACCCGCCGGTCACTTCGCCAGCGGCGAACAGCCCTGGGATCGGGTTGCCATCCTTGTTCAACACTTCCGTGTTGGTGTTGATTTTTACGCCGCCCATGGTGTAGTGGATGCCGGGAGCGATTTTGATGGCATAGTACGGTGCGCCGGACAAATCGTAATCCATCCCGGTAGTTCTGCCAAATTCGGCGTCATTTTTACCTTGTACAGCTGCGTTCCAGGTTTCCAATGTCTTCGCCAATGCATCTGCCGGTACGCCCATCGCTTCAGCCAAAGCTTCAATCGTGTCACCTTGGATCACAAAGCCCATCTTTTCATATTGTTGAATCGCTTTAGCCCGGGATTTTACGCCGGAATCAAAAACAAGGTAGGCTGATTTCTCAGGCAGGGCATTGATCGCAGCCGTCACCTTATCACGTGTATCCATTTCATTATAGAAACGTACGCCTTCGCTGGAAACTAGGATCGCACCTTCACCGCGCACGGCCTCGCCGATCAGATAGGATTTCTCCTGTTGAACGGTTGGGTGAACTTGGATCTGATCCATATCCACGGTAACGCCGCCCAACTTCTCAATCATCGTAATGCCATCACCGGTGCTGCCAACTTGGTTGGTCGTGACATATCCCTTTAAGTCCGGTCTAAACTGGGTGATCATTTCCGGATTCGCCCCGTAACCGCCGGTTGCGACGATGACAGCTTTGGCGGTAATCGTTTTTTCCTCGGTATCGTTCAAAACGACCTTCACGCCGCTCACTTTCCCGTCTTGCTGAATAATCTCCTTGACGTTGGCGTTGACAAACAGCGGAATGCCTTGTTCTTCAACGTTTCGTACCAGGCCATCCACCAGGTATTGTCCCACGGCGGAGCCGTCTTCCGGACGGTGGGTGCGTTTTTCGCTCATGCCGCCGGTAATCGTCAGGTTATTCAAGCGGATGCCAATGGCATCAAGCCAATCGATCGCTTCGGCGGAATGGTCAACGAAGTAACGAAGCAGTTCGGTATCGTTCGTATTATGGCCGCCTTTGAGTGTCTCTTCATAGAATTTGTCGTTGCTGTCTTCAATGCCTTGTTCCTTTTGGAATTTCGTTTCTGAGGCGTTCATGCCCGAGGACGATTTCGTTGTATTGCCCCCAGCCACCGGCATTTTCTCAAAAATCACCGGGTTCATGCCGCTCGCTTTCGCTTCAAGTGCCGCGGTCATGCCAGCACCGCCTGCGCCGATGATAATGATATCGTAGCTATCCTTCAACTGATCGTGAGGGGTATAGCTTTTTTCGGATGCGCCGGCTACGGCTTCGGCTTCGCTTTCCTTAGCCTTATCCGTCTGACCGCCCGCCTGCGTCTGGTTCTGATTTTGAGCCTGGTTCTGAGGCTCGTTCCCATTGTTGCCGCATCCCGTGATGACCAGCATCAAGGATAAGACGAGAATGAGTGCTGCTGTTACTTTCTTGTGCATGATAAACCCTCCACTTTTGTCTTTATAGGGACGCTGTTTCTCTTTCGTTCCCCTGGGGAGAGGATAACATAAGGGCTTGTTATGGTAAGTGAAACTTTTCACAATCAAACAGCTATCAAACAAGTTTTGATCTTCCCTGCGCCAAAAAAAACGAAAAGGCAACTCCACCAACCCCAATAGCTTGGCGGAATTGCCTTTATTTTGGCATGCTCTACACAGCTTCCATCTTCTGCGCGGTATACAAGCGGTAGTATAGACCGCGTTTCGCCATCAGCTCGTCATGCGAGCCGGATTCGGCAATCCCCTTGTCGGAGACGTACATGATGCGGTCGCAGTTCTTCACCGTCGACAGCCGGTGCGCGATGATAAATGAGGTGCGTCCCTTGAGCAGCTCGTTTAGGCCTTGCTGGAGCAGACGCTCTGTCTTGGCGTCGATCGAAGAGGTCGCTTCGTCCAGAATCAGAATACGCGGATCGGCCAGCAGCGTCCGGGCGAACGAGATGAGCTGCCGCTGTCCTTGGGACAGCTTCGAGCCGCGCTCATTCACTTCCGTGTAGTACCCTTGCTCAAACTCGCGGATGAACTCGTCAGCGCAGACGGTTTTGGCCGCAGCAATGACTTCCTCTTCGGTGGCGTCCAGCTTTCCATAGCGGATATTATCCATGATCGTACCCGAGAAAATAAAGCTGTCCTGCAGCATAATCCCCATCTGGCTGCGCAGCGACTTCAATGTCACCTGCGAGATGTCGTGACCATCGATCAGAATCGCGCCTTCGCTCACATTGTAGAAGCGAGAGATCAGGTTCACGACCGTGGTTTTGCCCGCACCTGTCGGTCCGACGAGGGCGATGCTTTCCCCGGCTTTGACCTCAAAGTTCAGGTGCTCCAGAATGTTCAGGCCGGGATCGTAAGCAAACGTAACGTCTTTGAATTGGACGTTGCCCTGTACTGGCGGCAATGCCTTCGCCCCCGGAACGTCGCTGACCGTCACCGGTTCATCCAGCGTTTCAAAGATCCGTTCCAGGTACGCTACGGCGTTAATAAAGTTGTTGTACAGCTGTGACAAGTTCAGGATCGGCTGCCAGAAGCGGGCTGCGTAGTTACTCATCGCAAGGATGACCCCGAAGGTCACGCCTTGCGGCCCCATCGCAAGCAAGCCAACCATATAGATCAATGTCGTGACGATCGTCGCCAGGTTATCCACGGAGAACGGGATCAGCGCGTTGTAGCGCAGCGCCCGCATCCATTCCTTGCGGTAGTTGCCGGCGAGGCGAGTGAAGATGCCTTCGTTATGCTTCTCACGGGAGAAAATTTGCGTCACGCCAATCCCGCTGATGCTCTCCTGCAAATAGGCGTTCATGTTAGAGCTTTTGTTAGATACAGCCTGCCATGCCCGGCGCTGCCGGGTTTTGATCAGCAGCATGACGCCGAGGAACACCGGCAATCCGGCCAAGGTGACGAACGACAACCGAACATCCACCGCGAACATAAACACAGCGATAAAGATCAAGTTGACGATCTCCAAAATAAAGTTGATGATTCCGTTGGACAACACGTCGGATACCGCATTGACGTAGTTAACGACGCGGATCAGAATTTTCCCTTGGGGACGGTCGTCGTAATATTTGAACGGCAGCTGCTGCAGATGCTTAAACAGATCCGTCCGGATATCGAAGATGATATCCTGGCCAACCCGGGTCATGATCCGGGAGCGGATTGTCGCCAGCTCAACGCTGACCACGATCGTGAGCAACATCAGCGCAGACCATCCGACCAGCGCGCCAAACGCTTTTTGCGGAATCGTCACGTCAACGACATGCTGGATAATGAGCGGCGCGGACAGCGCGATCGCCGCAGACAAGGCGCTCAGCACGAACGCGATGATCATCGGCTTTTGCTGCTTCCGGATGTACACCATGGCACGTCTGAAGTGTTTTATATCAAAAGGAGACTCTAGATTCTCATCCACATCGAACTTATTTCTAGCCATGGCTACTCACCGTCCTTCCGATCCCTTCATTTTGAAGCATAAATACATCGTAATAATAGCCGCGCTTCGCGAGCAATTCGGCATGGGTGCCTTCCTCAATCAGCCGTCCGCCGTCCAGGATCAGAATGCGGTCTGCTTCGGCCGTAGTCGACACACGCTGAGCAATGATCAGCTTCGTGCACGGGAAGTTCAGCTCGCGCAAGCTCTTCTGGATATGTTCCTCGGTCTCTAAGTCCACCGCAGATGTAGTATCGTCGAGGATCAAAATCGGTCGGCGTACCGCCAGCGCCCGAGCCAGCGCGATCCGCTGCTTCTGTCCGCCGGATAAGCCGACGCCGCGCTCCCCAACGATGGTGTCATATCCTTCCGGCATTTTCGTAATAAAATCATGTGCCGCCGCAAGTTTCGCATACTCTCTCGTTTGTTCCTCCGGCAGCTCGGGATCGCCGTATGCGATGTTTCCGTCGATCGTATCGGAGAACAGCAGCACGTCCTGGGTCGCGATGCCGATGTTGCTGCGGAGCTCATCAAGCTCCAGTTCGCGGACGTCCACGCCGTCAACCAACACTTGCCCATCGGATACGTCGTAAAAGCGCGGGATCAGGTTCACGAGCGACGTTTTGCCTGAACCGGTTGAGCCCATAATGGCGATCGTTTCTCCCGGATTCACCGAGAAGCTGATATCGTGAAGCACTTCGTTGCTGTCATATTTGAAGCTGACGTGCTTGAATTCGATGCGTCCTTCGTAACGGCGCTTATCGATTGCGTTGTGCTCGTTGACGATTTTGGGTTTGGCGTAATAAATTTCTACAATCTTACTCAAGCTGGCGAAGAAACGTTGGATATCGTTAATGATAATGCCGATGTTGCGCATCGGGTTGGACACGGCCCAGATCAGTGCGGAGAACGCGGAAAATTCCCCGAACGTAATCCGTCCCTGCATGACAAAATATCCACCGGCCAGCATCAAGATCACGTTAAACGCTTGGGCGAACGTCTCCAGGTACGGGAAGTAGTCCAGCCACACGAGCGCTGCTTTCTTGTTCGCTTCAGAGAAGTGAACGTTCTTATCGGTAAATTTCTCAATTTCAAATTCTTCACGAGCAAAGGCTTTAACGACGCGGTTCCCCGAGATGTTCTCTTGGGTGATCGTATTCAGTTGGGACAACCGCTCGCGCAGATCTACGTACATCGGACGGACCTTTTTCGCGAAGATGTAAGCCACGACGAAGATGGGAGGCGCCAAAACCAGCAGCCACAGCGTCAACACGGCATCAATGGTAAAAAAATAAGCGACGGCCGCAATAAAGATCGTCAGCGATTCAATAATCGTCTTGATGATCCACGCCATCGAGTGCCGCACCATGTCCAAGTCCCCGGTCATCTTGGTCATCAGGTCCCCGGTCCGGTTATGGTCGTAGTATTCCATATCTTGGCCTTGGATTTTGTTGTACAGATAGATGCGGACTTTGTACAACATATTTTGCGAAGCCTGCTCATATTGCATCGTCGTCAAATAAGCTAGCCCCGTCCGCAGCAGCGAGAACCCAATCATCCCCAAGCAGAGCATGATCAGCAGTCCCCGTTGCTCCGTTAAATTTTGCATTGCATTTTCACCTGTGATAAACGTGTCAACAATCTGCTGGCCGATGTACGGATTGATAATCATGAGCGAGGAGCCCACGACGGAAAGCACCAGCGCGGTGATATACCTGGCCCGGTTGCCTTCCAAATTCTGCCACAGCCATTTGAGTTCAAACAATTCTGATCACCCGTTTCTGTTTGTTGTTGCAAGCTGTTAAAAGCAATCTTCATTTTCGCAAATCATCGTGATTATACCACAACCGTTCACAGGTAAAACCCGCATATTCCAGCGTGTTGTCACGTAGGTTTGCGTTTTCGTGATGGGATCGCCTCTTTGCTTTTATTTCGGTAAATTCTTTAGAATATGAAGTGAATTGCTCCAATTTTGCAGGCCGATACGAAAAAAATTTGAAGGAGGGATCGCCATGGTCGAAAATTTCGTGATCGTACCGCTAACCGCAGAAGATCGAGAGCAAGCCTGCCGCGTATTCGAGCAGACGATTCCGGAGGCGTTTGCCGCGGAAGGGCTCGGACATTTAATAGAAGATATCCGCGAAGAAGTGGATGGAAAAAGAAAGCTGGTGAACGCCGCCCTTGGGGCTGCATCCAGCTCTGATCCGCATGGGAAAGGGAAAACAGCGGGGGAGAGCCCCGTCCTATTTCTCGTTGCGAAGATCGGGCGGGAGGTGGTGGGGACGATTTCCTTTGGCCCTTGCGGGAAGGAAACCAGGGATTGCACCCAGCACGCGTTGGATGAGGTTGGCGAGCTGGGAAGCTTGTACGTGCTGCCCGCCAATCAAGGACAAGGCATCGGGGCGGCGTTGATCGAGGCGATGGCGAAGGCGCTGCAAGAGCGGGGGATCGAGCGGTTCTGTCTCGACAGCGGCTATAAGCGGGCGCAGCAGAAGTGGCTGCGTAAGTTCGGCGAACCTTATGTCGTGGCTAAGGACTACTGGGGGCCGGGGCAGGATCATATGGTTTGGTTGTGTCAGGTGAGGGATTACGCAGTGCGCAGGTAAGTAGTGGCATCTGCCCCCATTCATGAGGTACAGTGAGGAGGAAATAACGCCGCAACAGGGCCTTATCCGAAGGCCCTGTGGGAAGGAGAACATTCAAACGGTCGACAACGTGCACGCATTTGAACCGTTCCGGCCTCAACTCTCCATTTGCCGGGTTACCTGTGAAGTGTTATATTGGTAGGATTGGTGGAACGAGCTTCAAGCCTTGGGCACTTCCTGCCAAAATTAGTGTTCCGGCAGTAAGGCCGGCAAGGAGTTATTTATGCAATTTAAAGAACTGAACCTGATCCCATCGATCTTAAAAGCGTTGGAACAGGAAAACTATACGACACCTACGCCCATTCAACAACAAGCGATTCCTCCGATTCTGGGCGGCCAAGACTTATTGGGTTGCGCGCAGACCGGTACGGGGAAAACCGCAGCATTTGCCATCCCCACCCTGCAGTTGCTGCATAAGGATGGCGCCCCGCGCGCAGGCCGACGGAACATCCGCGCGCTTGTGATTACGCCAACCCGCGAGCTGGCGCTGCAGATTTACGAGAATTTTTGCGCCTACGGCAAGTACCTGCCTCTGAAATGTGCAGTTATCTTTGGCGGCGTGTCGCAGAAACCGCAGGAGACTGCACTGCAGAAAGGCGTAGATATTCTGGTAGCCACGCCGGGAAGGCTGAACGATCTCATGCAGCAGAAGCTGATTGATCTGAAGGACGTGGAGCTTCTGATTTTGGACGAAGCGGACCGCATGCTGGACATGGGCTTTATCCATGACGTGAAGAAGATCATCGCCAAGACGCCGTCCCAACGGCAAACCTTGCTCTTCTCTGCCACGATGCCCGGCGCGATCGCGCAAATGGCTAATTCCATCTTGAGAAATCCCGTCAAGGTGGAGATTACACCGGTTTCCTCCACAGTGGACACGATCGGGCAGTATCTATACTATGTGGACAAAGGCAACAAGAGGGATCTGCTGATTCACCTTTTGCAAGACCCGTCCATCGAATCCGCCATCGTCTTCACGCGGACCAAGCATGGGGCAGACCGGTTAGTGCGTCACTTAACGAAAGTCCAAGTCAGCGCCAAAGCCATCCACGGTGACAAATCACAAGGCGCTCGGCAGACGGCTTTGCAGGATTTCAAGAACCGCACCTTGCGCGTCCTGGTCGCCACCGATATTGCAGCGCGAGGCATCGACATCGACGAGTTGTCTCACGTTATCAACTACGAGCTGCCGAATATTCCTGAAACGTACGTTCACCGGATCGGGCGAACCGGCCGGGCCGGACAAAGCGGTGTCGCCATTTCGTTCTGCGATTTTGATGAGAAGCCGTACTTGGCTGATATTGAGAAATTGATCGGAAAGCGAGTCCCTGTCATTAAAGATCACCCTTATCCGATGCAGCAAACGGCTCCGGCCCCGAAGCCGGTACAGCCGGCAAGGAATACCAAGAAGCGTACGGATTCCTTTACCCCTCATCGCGTAAGACAATCCCGCTAAATGAAGAAGGAGTTGCACCTCCCATCAAGATGATGGTATAGGGCAACTCCTTTTGTTTCTAAATTTTCCGATAGCTCAACCCTCGCCTGACAACAATTTCAGCAGCTTCTGCGGGATGTTGAACTTCTGGTTGTCGATGAGCAACTGGAATTCTTCGGAGGCTTCGGCTTGATGCGCGTGCTTGATTTCCTCCATTTCCTGTTGCAGCTGTTCCATTTTCAAGTCCAACTCGAAGGCAGTGTCGGCGGCGGTCTTCAGGTCCTGGAGCAGACGATCCGGGACGGACTCGTTATATTTGTAGAAAATTTTGTGCTCCAGGCTGGCCCAGAAATCCATGGCAATGGTGCGGATCTGAATTTCGACACACACCATTTCCTCACCGTCTGACATGAACACGGGCACTTCAACCAGCATGTGCAAGCTCTTATATCCGTTGGGTTTAGGGTTCTTAATGTAATCTTTGATCGTAAGGATCTTCAGGTCCTTCTGCGCCTGCAGCATTTCACTGATCCGGTAAATGTCCGAAATGAACGAACAGGTGATGCGAATGCCGGCGATGTCGCGGATGCTGCGTTTGATATCCTCTAAGGAAGAAGCGCCGCCTTTGCGGTACAACTTCTTCAGGATACTCTCCGGTGACTTGATTCTCGATTTCGTATGCTCGATTGGATTGTAGTCATGGAGAAGCTGGAATTCCTCCTGCAAAATTTCGATTTTTGTCTCCACCTCGTGGAGGGCGAATTTGTACATCATCATAAACCGGGTCAACGACTTCTGCAGGGCCTTCATTTGCTCTAAGGGGTTCACAAAAGATTGATTTATCATTAGGGGCTCCGTCCTTTAACATTGTTCATCACATGATTTCCATTTCCATTATAGCTTAGGAGACAGGCCAGATGCCAGAAAGGAGGGGATCATGAGCGAACGCCCCTGATTCATCGCATTTACGTCGTTTGCAGCAGAGGCAACGCGTCCGTCAATTGGATCTTATACGATTTGACCAGGGTCTCCCCATTGGTCGTGTCCGCTTCGTAGGCTCGTTCGAATCCGAGGCTCTCATACAGCTTCACCGCAGCGGCCATCATATCCGACGTATGTAAGTAAAGCGTACGGGCACCAAGCTCAAGGGATCGACGGGCGGCCTCACGAATCAGCTGCTTTGCAATCCCGCGTCTGCGGGCATAGGGGGATACCGCGAGCAGCCGGATGATGGGCGAATGGATGCTTAAGTCCGATCTCCCATAGGCCGCTTCCGAATTCAGGAACAGCTGCACACTGCCAACGATTTCTCCGTTAAGTTCGGCGACAAGCCGGGCATAAGGGCCGTTGCCGTAAACAGAGCGTCGAATGTTCTCGCGATATTCCTCCCACCGCTCACGGGGCATGTCAAACGCATATTGCCGGTAAGCTTCCAGCATCACTTTGGCAATGTGTTCCCGCTCATCCTCCCGGGCATCCCGGATGAATACTTCATGATCTAAACGGCTCATCTCCAACACTCCTTATCGAAGTAGTTCATTGATTATTCAAATTAAGTGAAGTGAAATCAGTATAGATCAAATACCAACTAAGCGCATCGGAATATAAAAATATTTGCACAGACATTAAAAATTTCTATATCGAACAATTGACAAAAAGTGGCGAGCTCCCTAAGATTAAGGATAATTTCAATAAAACCGTCTATGTAGATTGGTATAGTAAGAAATATAGTGCGATTCGGGGAGGGATCTTTTTGAATATAGATCATATTGAGGCGTTTGTATACATCAATCACTACGGCAGCTTCAATAAGGCGGCAGAGGTACTATTTCTTTCGCAGCCGACGGTAACCGCGCGGATTCAATCGCTGGAGCGGGAGCTGGATTGCCGATTGTTCGATCGCTTGGGGAAGCAAATCCAGCTGACGGAGAAGGGGAAACAATTTCTGCCCTACGCCCAGCAAATCCTCCAGATTTACCAAAAGGGAAAACATCATCTCCATTCCCGGCCGGGAACTCCTGAGGAACTTCGAATCGGGAGCACCGTATCCGTGTCCAACTATTTAATGCCGCACCTTCTCGTGCTTCTGCATCGGCGCTTTCCGTTAATCAACCTCAAGGTGATAACCGGTCCGACTGACGTTCTGGCAGGCAAGCTGGCGGCTAAGGAAATTGACGTCGCTTTTGCCCGCAAGCAGATGAGCCCGTCGTTCCAATCCTATCCCTTCTACGATGATCCGATTCGGTTATACGTGTATAAGGATCACCCGCTTGCCGCTGTCGGAAGTGCATCCATCCGCGACATTCGGCGGGAACCGCTGGTCTTCTTCGAATGCGGCTCCCTCGATTGGATGCGAATTCATCGCGCGTTTGAAAGCCTGGAGCAGCCGCCCAACATTGTGTATCAGGTCGATAATGCCGAGACGGCGAAGAAGCTTGTGATCAACCGGGCCGGCATTTGCTTTCTCCCCGGGTTGTCTGCTAGACAAGAAGTGCAGGAGGGCATCCTCGTGCCGGTAGACATCCTTGAGACTTCCGGCATTTCTTTACAAACTCACCTGATCTCTCTCAGCGGTGAAAACAATGTATTTCTGGACGCTTTATTAGAGCTAGGCGTCTCACCTATCGACGATTTGCATGTACCCATAGAAAAACTCGATTAGACGCGTAACAAAAATCACAGTAAAGTAGTGTCAACATAATCCTGACTAAACATATATGGATTGTAAACAAAAGATCACCGTGAATGAGGAAGGGGTTAGAGACATGAAGAGATGGTTAAGTGCAGCGGCCGTACTGGTGTTAGCGGGGGCGCTGGCAGGATGTGGAGCGGGAGCGTCCGGCGGGACGGAAGGGAAGGATACGGCGGCGAGCGCAGCCCCGGGATCGGGGGAAGTGAAGAAAATCATCGTAGGAACCGGCACGGGATTCCCTAAAGTATGCTTTATCGACGAGAACGGGAAATTAACCGGATTTGACGTTGAACTGGTCCGTGAGATCGATCGGCGTCTGGCGGAATATGAGTTCGAGTTCCAGACCCAGGAATTTTCCAACCTGCTGCTGAGCTTGGAGACGAAGAAGATCGATTTTGTTGCTCATGAGATGGAGAAGAACCCGGAGCGGGCTGAGAAATACCTGTTTAACAAAGAGCCCTACGCGCACTGGAGAAATAAAATCATCGTCGCGAAGGACAATCATACGATTCATTCCTTGGACGATTTGAAGGGGAAGAAGGTACTAACCTCGCCAACCAGTGCAGAGGCGCAAATTTTGGAGAACTACAACAAGGAAAATAACAATGCGATCGAGATCGTCTACCAAAGTGGTGCAGCCAACGATACGGTCAGCCAAATCATCTCCGGCCGCGTCGAGGCCACACTGGGAGCAGACTTCTCGCTGTCGCTGATCGACCCTCAGGGGAAGCTGAAAACGACCGGTGAGGATCTGTCTGAAGCGGATATCTTATTCGTTTTCCGCAAAGACGATCCGGAGGGACAGAAGCTGGCAGATGCGATCGACGAAGTAATCAAGGAATTGAAGGCGGATGGAACCTTGAGCAAGCTGAGCAAGGAATGGCTCGGAGAAGACTTCACTTCGGATAACTAATCCATAAGGCGGGAAAGGAGGGGGATGTTCGTGGGAGCACCGTTTGATTTTTCTTTCGTGATCAGCGCTTTTTCGAAGCTGTGGTCGACGCTGGGCATCACCTTGCTGATCGTGGGCGGCTCGCTGTTGACGGGGATCCTCATCGGATTTCTGATCGCGTTCCCCCGGCTGTATCGGATTCCGGTGTTGGAGCAGTTTTCGAAGGTGTATGTTTCGTTTTTCAGAGGGACGCCAATCTTGATTCAATTGTTCCTGTTTTATTATGGCTTGCCGGAGCTGTTGAAGCTGGTTAACCTGGATATCTCCCGAGCGCCTGTATTGTTCTTCGTCATCTTGACTTACGGCCTGCATACCGGAGCCTTTATGTCGGAGATGATCCGCGCTTCGGTGACGGCTGTGGATCGGGGACAGGTCGAAGCAGCTTATGCCATCGGCATGAAGGGGCATCAAGCATTCACCCGTATCGTAATGCCGCAGGCACTGGCGGTTGCGGTTCCGGTTTTTTCAAATATGGTGATTGCTTTGCTGAAGGATACTTCGCTGGCATTTACCCTCGGCGTCATGGAACTCACCGGCAAAGCCCAGACGCTTGGTGCACTCACGCAGCATTTTATCGAAGCGTATTTGGCTCTGGCGTTCATTTATTTGGTCGTGAGCTTCACGTTAGAGAAACTGCTGCGTGCCGCCGAACGGCGTTTACTGAAGCATGAACAATCGGATGGGGCGGAGAGAAGGAAGTTCCGGATCGAGCGTAAGCCATCGCTTCGGGCCATGTTTGCCGGAATCGGCGCGGAGAAGGGAGGCGCAAAACTATGAAAATCGATCCTTCATTTATCTGGACGGCCTTCGTTCAACTGTTGTCTGCGATTCCCACCACCTTAATGATCACCGCTGTGTCTGTCTCGGTTGGCTTTGGGATTGGCGTGATCACCGCGTTGTTCCGACTGTATCGAATTCCTGTGCTGGGACAAATCTCCACCGCTTATGTCACCTTTATCCGCGGAACGCCGATGTTGACGCACTTATTGCTGATTTACTTCGGGTTGCCGGTCATTATTGACGGCTTATCGGGTTGGTTTGGCTGGGGCTTTAAGTCCGCTTCCATCCCGATGATCGCTTTTGCCTATATTTCCTTCTCTATCACCGCTGGAGCTTATATGTCTGAGGTCGTCCGCTCGGGGCTGCTGGCAGTGAACCGCGGGCAGCTCGAAGCGGCTTATTCCATCGGGATGACGACGTTTCAGGCGCTGCGACGAATCGTGTTCCCCCAAGCGCTGGCGTTCAGTCTGCCGAATCTCTCCAACTCAGCGATCGGCATGCTGCACGGGTCGACGCTGGCTTTTACCGTATCCGTCGTGGACATTAACGCGAAAGCACAAATCGTTGCCTCGACCAACTGGAAGTTTTTTGAGGCCTATGTGGCGGCGGCGGTGATTTTCTGGGGGCTGACCGTCCTGATCGAACGGCTTACGGCGCGGCTCGAGAAACGAATCCAACTTTACAATCGGGGGGGAGTGGCATGATTCAGCTTCGTCAATTATCCAAGTCCTTTGGACGCCAGCAAGTCTTAAAATCGATTGATTTGACGGTGAATCAAGGGGATGTTGTCGTCATTCTGGGACCGAGCGGCTCCGGCAAAACAACGCTGCTGCGATGCATCAACTATCTGGAGAAGCCCAGCGGCGGCGAGATTGCCATCGGGGATTACCGCGTGAACTGCAGCCGGGCGTCCAAGAAAGACATTCATACCCTCCGTCAGAAGACGGCGATGGTGTTTCAGCAATATAACTTATTTCGGCACAAGACGGCGCTGGAGAACGTGATGGAAGGCTTAGTGATCGTCAAAAAAATACCCAAGGAAGAAGCCAAAGCCCGCAGTATCGCTTTGCTGGAGAAGGTGGGTCTAGCCGGTAAACTGGACGCTTATCCGAGCCAGTTGTCTGGAGGTCAGCAGCAGCGAGTGGGCATTGCCCGAGCGCTGGCTCTCGAGCCAGAGGTGATTTTGTTCGACGAACCTACATCTGCGCTGGACCCCGAGTTGGTGGGCGAAGTGCTGGAGGTCATTCGCAAGATTGCCAAGGAAGGGATTACGATGATCGTCGTGACCCATGAGATGGGGTTTGCCCGGGACGTGGCGAACCACGCCGTATTTATGGACGGCGGTGTCATTGTGGAAGAAGGGAGCCCGGCGGAGCTGCTGTACCATCCACGCGAAGAACGGACGAAGCAGTTTTTGAAGCGGATTACCCCTGAGCCGAGCTATAGCATTTAGCATTTTTACGATTAAGGAGGCGAACGAGAGATGGGACTCACGATTAGCGTGTTGGACCAAAGCCCAATTTACCCGGGGGAAACCGCGGAGCAGGCGTTCAAGCACACCGTAGCGCTAGCCCGTAAATCCGAGGAGCTGGGGTTTCGGCGATTTTGGGTGTCAGAGCATCATGATTCGGAGCAGGTAGCCGGTTCTTCGCCGGAGGTGCTGATTTCCTACCTTCTAGCGCATACGAATACGATCCGGATCGGCTCGGGCGGCGTGATGCTGCAGCATTACAGCCCGTATAAAGTGGCAGAAAATTTCAACGTGCTGGCTTCCCTCGCGCCGGGGCGGGTCGACCTTGGCGTCGGCCGGGCGCCGGGAGGTTTGCCGAAGAGCACGCAGGCGTTGCAACAAGGCGTAAAGGAATCGGTCACCTTGACGGACAAAATCGTGGAGCTGCGAAAATTTGTGCAGAACCGGTTGGAGTCGGACCATCCGCTGGCTGGATTGCGTGCGGCTCCGCTCCCGGCGCAGGCGCCTGAGCTCTACGTGCTTGGAGCGAGCGTGGACAGCGCCGGGATCGCTGCCGGATTGGGCTTGCCTTACGTGTTCTCCCTGTTTATTAACGGGGATCCGGCGGTTGCGCTTCAGGCGATTCAAACCTACCGGGAGCGATTTGATGCATCCCATGGTACCGAGCCTCAAGTGATCCTGGCGGTGTCCGTCATCGTCGCCGAATCGGAAGCGGAAGCTGCCGAGCTTGCCGGGCATCAGAAGGTGGTGAAGGTGCGGCTCGCCAGCGGCAAATTGGTGACGCTTGGCACGCGGGAGCAAGCGGAAGAGTTTGGCCGTCAGGCCGGAGAGCCGTATACGATCGAGGAGCAGGAGCCTTGGATTGTTAAAGGGACCAAGGCGACGGTCCGGGAGCAGCTGCTCGCGCTGCAGAAGGACACCGGCATCGAGGAAGTGATCGTCACCAGCAATATCACGCCTTTCGAGAAGCGGATTCGCTCCTTTGAGCTGCTGCGTGAAGCTTTAGTTGAAGCGGCGGTGGAGGCGTAAGATGTCCAACGATACTTATGCGACTCAGGCGAAGGCGTTGAATGGTACAGCAGCAGAGCGGTTCATAGAGATCCGCCGGGAGCTGCACCGGTACCCGGAGCTGTCGAACGAAGAGTTCGAGACGACCCGGCGAATTCGCGGCTGGCTGGAGGAAGCGGGCATCCGGATCCTGGATATCCCGCTGACAACGGGGTTGATTGCCGAGGTGGGCGGTCTCCAGGGCGGGCCGGTCATCGCGGTTCGAGCGGATATCGATGCGCTGCCGATTCAGGAGGAGACCGGTCTCCCGTTTGCTTCGGCGCATCCCGGCAAAATGCACGCCTGCGGGCATGATTTCCATACCGCCGCCCTAATTGGCACGGCGTATGCGTTGAAAGCCCGGGAGGCGGAGCTGAAGGGCACGGTCCGGCTGATCTTCCAGCCGGCCGAAGAGAAGGCCAAAGGCGCGCGGCAAGTCATCGCCAGCGGGGCGCTCGACGGGGTGCAGGCGATCTTCGGCATGCACAATAAGCCCGATCTTCCCGTCGGGACGATCGGGATCAAGAGCGGCGCGCTGATGGCCGCTGCCGACGGCTTTGTCGTTGAGGTCGCGGGACGGGGGACCCACGCGGCGGTGCCGGAAGCCGGCAATGACCCGATTGTGACCGCCGCGCATCTCGTGACGGCGCTGCAATCAATCATCAGCCGGAACGTCGGCTCCCTGGAGAGTGCCGTGATCAGCGTCACGAAGCTCCACAGCGGCACCGCCTGGAACGTCGTCCCTGAGACAGCGCTGCTGGAGGGCACGATCCGCACCTTTGATGAAGCGGTGCGGCGGCGGGTGCTGCAGCGCTTCGAAGAGGTGGTTCAAGGCGTGGCGGCTACGTTTGATACAACGGCTTCCGTTCGTTGGATTGAAGGTCCCCCGCCCGTGCTGAACGATGCCAAGCTGGCGGAGCTTGGAGTGGCCGCGGCGGAGGCGGCGGGATACCAGGCGGTGTCGCCGGTTCCGTCGCCGGCGGGAGAGGATTTTTCCTGGTATCAGCGGGAAGTTCCGGGGCTCTTCGTCTTTATGGGGACGGATGGACCTAAGGAATGGCATCATCCGGCCTTTGACCTTGATGAGCGGGCGATTCCGGTAAGCATCGGCTTCTTCACGAAGCTGGCGGAGCTGGCGTTGGAGGAGCTGGCACGGGATCCCCGCCTCCGCAAGGAAGGAGCGTCCCCATGAGCGCGTCCATTGCTTATGACGTCATCGTTGTTGGCGCAGGCTCCATGGGGATGAGCGCCGGATATTATTTGGCCCGCAAGGGACTGCGCACGCTGCTGATCGATGCCTTTGATCCGCCGCACCGGGAAGGCAGCCATCATGGCGAACCTCGGCTCATCCGGCATGCTTACAGCGGAGATCCCGTGTATACGGAACTTGCGGTTCGCGCCCACCGCTTGTGGAATGAAGTGGAGGAGCTGACCGGAACCCAGTTGCTGGTGTCATCGGGCGTTTTGAATCTCGCGGATCGCGGCGTCTATTCCTTTATGGAGCGAATCGCACAATCGACGGCGTTGGGCGTCCGCACCGAATGGCTGGATGCGGCAGAGATCCGCGCCCGCTGGCCGGAGCTGACCATCCCGGATTCATTTGAGGCGATGTATGAGCCGGACGCCGGGTATTTGTACAGCGAGCGATGTGTGGAAGCGTATCGCCAGCTGGCTTTGGCGGAAGGCGCGCAGCTGCTGACGTACGCCATCGTCAGGGATGTGAAGGTACACCCGGGAGAAGGCTCTGTGACGGTATATACGGAGGACGACAAGTTTCATGCCGGGGCCGTTCTGCTGACCGCCGGGGCGTGGTTCAGCACGCTGTCCTCGTTCGTCAACCTTCCGATCCGCGCTGTGCGCAAGGTGGTCGGGTGGTTTGAAACCAGCGGGCCTGGCTTCGACGCGGGACGATTTCCCGGGTTTACGTTAGGAACGCCGGAAGGCGGGTTTTACGGGTTCCCGAATATTGGCGGAGCCGGCCTGAAGATCGGACGTCATGACGGCGGGATCCCTTGGGCTCCGGGGGAGACGTTGGCACCCTTCGGAAGCCGGCCCGAGGATGAAGCGGATCTGCGCCGCGTGCTGTCGGCCTATATGCCGAAGGCGGCCGGCCGCTTAAAGCAAGGCGCAGTCTGCAAATACGAGATGTCGCCGGATGAGGATTTCATCATCGACCAGCATCCCGAGCACCCGAAGGTGTGGGTGGCGGGTGGCTTTTCCGGACATGGCTTCAAATTTGCCAGCGCGATTGGGGCACGGCTTGCAGACTTAATTGCAGAAGGGAAGAGAGATGACTCGCTGCGACCGTTTGCGCTGGATCGTTTTGGCCAGTTGGCGAAATAGCACGATGCGTGCTGGCCCGGATTGGGCTGCTCGCAGTGCAGGGAGACTGATAAGGGAAGAAGCTTAATTTTGAATCGGAGGCGATGGCATGACGAAAGTCAATTTTGAAGCTTTTTTAAATACACATGGGCAGCTTCTTACGGCGATTGACGGCCTCAGCGAGGAGCAGACCACTTGGAAGCCCAAGCCGGAGAGTTGGAGTGTCCTGGAGGTACTGACCCACTTGGTGGATCACAGCATCGTTGTCTCTTTTCGGATCCGGGATATTCTGGCGGGGACGGAGGCGCAACTGCCGGCCTTTAACCAAGATGCGTGGGTCAGCGGTCAATATGCCAACGCGGGGAAAGTCTCCGATGTGTTGCAGACCTTCCATGCGTTGCTGCTATACAACAGCCTGCTGTTAAGCCGTTTGGATGCGGAAGACTTAGAGAAGACTGGCGTGAATGCCAAGGGAGAAACGGTCTCCATCAAGCAAATTGTCGAAGGCTTTACCAACCACGTTCAACGTCATTTGGGGCAAATCGATCGCATTAAACAAGCCGCGGGGTTTGCCTTGAGCAAGAGTTAAGCGCGGGAAACGATACCGAAACGATAAGGAGGAACGAGAATATGGCGAAACCAAGACAACTCAAATTAGGCGCATTGTTACACGGGGTAGGCGGGGGAACCTCCCTGTGGCGTCATCCGGACGCGCAGGCGGATGCCAGCGTCAATATCGACGTTTATAAACGTTGGGTGCAGAAGGCGGAGGCCGGCAAATTTGACCTGGTGTTTATTGCCGACGGCTTATATATTACGGAAAAGTCGATCCCCCATTTTCTGAACCGGTTCGAGCCGTTAACACTCCTCAGCGCCTTGGCGGCGGTCAGCAAGCATGTAGGGCTGGTCGGAACGTTGTCCACTTCATACAGCGAACCGTTTACCGTCGCCCGGCAGTTCGCTTCCTTGGACATGATCAGCGGAGGGCGCGCAGGCTGGAACGTCGTCACTTCCCCATTGGAAGGCTCGGCGCTGAACTACGGGAAGAAGGAGCATCCGGACCATGCCAAGCGTTACCGGATTGCCACCGAGTTCCTGGAGGTGGTCCGCGGGCTGTGGGATTCGTGGGAGGATGACGCCTTTGTGCGGGATAAGGAGACGGGGGTATTTTTTGATCCGGAAAAAATGCACACCCTGAACCACGTCGGAGAATTCTTCTCGGTGAAAGGGCCGCTGAATATCGCCCGTTCCAAGCAAGGGCAACCCGTGATCTTCCAGGCGGGCTCCTCTGAGGTTGGCAAAAATTACGCCGCTAAGCACGCGGACTCCGTATTCACCGGGCATGAAACGATCGAGGATGCGCGAATCTTCTACCAAGACGTGAAGTCCCGCGCCGCCTCGTTTGGTCGGAATCCGAACGAAGTCCTGATCTTCCCGGGAATCGCTCCGATTCTTGGCCGTACGCCAGAGGAAGCGGAACGCAAATATCAAGAGGTCGCCAGCCTGGTGACGATCGAGAATGCGCTGGACTATTTGGGCCGCTTCTTTGAGCATCACGACTTCTCCCAATATCCGCTGGATGAGCCGTTCCCGGATCTCGGAGATTTGGGCAAAAACAGCTTCCAAAGCAGCACGGATAAAATCAAACAAGACGCCAAGGAAAAAGGGCTGACGTTAAGACAAGTGGCGCTTCAAGTCGCAACGCCGCGCGGCGGATTTATCGGGACACCGGAGCAAGTCGCAGATCGGATTCAAGCCTGGTTCGAGGGAGGCGCTGCCGACGGGTTTATGATCACGGCTGCCGTTCCAAACGGCCTGGAGGATTTCGTGGACTTGGTCGTACCGATCCTGCAGGAGCGCGGTCTGTTCCGGACCGAGTACGAAAGCGATACGCTGCGCGGCAACTTAGGGCTGCCGATTCCGGAGAACCGGTATACGCTGGAGCGGAAAGCGGTAGCGGCTAAGTCTTGAGGTGGGTTCATACATGCTGAGCCGTGAGTTAAAGCAGACGGTGGGGGGAGACCCCCTGCAATATGCAGCCGGATTGCGAAGCGAGCTCATTCGCATCCGCCGGGACTTGCACCGCCACCCCGAGCTGTTGTACGAAGTCTCGCGTACGGCGGAATTGGTAGGGAATCTGCTGGAATCTTGGGGACTGGAAGTCAAACGGCAAGTCGGCCGGCATTTCGGGATGGGCGTGGTGGGTACGCTGCACGGCAAGGCCGGCCGCGGTCGGACGTTGCTGCTAAGAGCCGACATGGATGCGCTGCCGATCCAGGAAGAGAACGAGGTGCCCTACCGTTCATTGCGCGATGGAGTGATGCACGCCTGCGGCCATGACGCGCATACCGCGATGCTGCTTGGAGCAGCCCGCACGCTGGCCGAATATCGGCATCTCGTTAGAGGGACCATCCGCTTCGTCTTTCAACCTGCCGAAGAGGGGGCGCTGCCAAGTCCGCTGGACGGCAGGCTCCTGTCGGGCGGACGCGATTTGATTGAAGATGGCATTCTGGACGGGGTGGACGAATGTTATGCACTCCATGTCCATCCGGAATTGCCCGTCGGAACGCTGGGGATCCATACTAAGTATGCGATGGCGGCTTCCAGTCACTTTAAGGTAAAGTTCCATGGCGTATCAGGTCATCACAGTGAGCCTCACCGAGCGGCGGATGCGATTCAGATGGCCGCACGTTTCGTCACCGAGGTTAACGGTTTGATGGCGAACCGGGTGAACCCGGCGGAGCCGGCTGTGCTCGCCTTTGGTACTCTGCATGCCGGTCGCGCGGTCAACGTCATCGCGGATTACAGCGAGTTGACGGGGACTTTTCGAGCATTTCGCAAGGAGACCGTGGCTACGATCCGAGACGGGTTAATCCGCCAAGCCGCATCGATTTCGGGAGATGCGGGAGGCGGTTATGAGATGGAGCTGCGCGACGGCATTGCTGTTGTCAACGATGAAGGTGCGGTACAGCGTATCATATCTGCCGCCTCTGAGGTTCTGGGAACGGAGCAAGTCAGCTTGCTTCCGGAGCCCAGCCTTGCTGGGGAGGATTTTGGCTGGTATCTGGATCAGGTGCCGGGGGCGTTTGCCTTCATCGGCTGCGGCAATGACGCTCGGGGAATCACCCATGCGCTGCATCGCCCTCGATTCGATGTGGATGAGGAGGTTCTGGTTCACGGGACACAGATCTGGGTGCAGTTGGCTTTGCAAAATCAAAAGGTAGAACACGAATAGGAGGAGATTCGATTATGAGCAATATCGTTATTCTCGCAGGGAGTCCTACACTAGGTTCACGGTTATTCGGATTAACGGATTATGTACAGGAGAAGTTGACTGATGCGGGGCATTCCATCGATTGGTTCTCGGCGGCGGAACTGCCGGCGGAGGATTTGCTTCGGGCGAACTTCAACAGCGAGGTTGTGAAGGATCTGAACGCCTCGGTTGAAGCGGCCGATGCTGTCATCATCGCCAGCCCGGTCTATAAAGCGTCTTATTCAGGTGCGCTGAAGACGATCCTGGATCTGATCCCGCAAAAAGGGCTGCAAGGCAAATTGGTGCTGCCGCTGTTCATCGGCGGGACGATCGCCCATTTGCTGGCGGTGGATTACGCGCTGAAGCCGGTGGTTGCGGCGCTGGGCGGAACTCACATTCTCGGCGGCGTATTCGCCGTGGATCAATGGGTCAGCCGGTTGGAGAACGGCGGGTTTGCGTTGGAGGAGCAGCTCCGGGAGCGGCTGGATGAGGCGGTAACGCAGCTGAACCTGGAACTGGCCCGCTATCGGCTGGTGACAGAGGAGCAGAAGCAAGGCCAGGTTGTGTAAATTCAGACAGACGGCAATGCAATTGCAGGTGACGAGAGCCTCCGGGCTTCTTTGTTGCACTAATGCCGACTAAACACATGGGTTAATAATTAATTAGAGTTCATAAATTCCATGATTTCCAATTCAAAAACAAAGGTGGAGTGAACAATGGGGACCCATTCCAATAGACAGCTCCGGTTCGGAGCCGCGATTCATGGCGTAGGGAGCAGCCATACGGCGTGGAGACATCCGCAGATTCCCTCGGATGCCAGTGTAAGCCTGGCCTTCTATACCCAACAAGCGCAAATCGCCGAGAACGGAAAATTCGATTTTGTATTCATTGCGGATGGTCTCTACATCAATGAAAAATCGATCCCGCATTTTCTGAACCGGTTCGAACCGATTACAATTTTGTCCGCGCTGGGCGCTGTGACTTCACGGATCGGCCTGGTCGGAACGCTGTCGACCTCATACAGCGAACCGTTTACGGTCGCGCGGCAGTTCGCCTCGATCGACCATATTAGCAAAGGGCGGGCCGGTTGGAACGTGGTGACTTCACCTTTGGAAGGAACCGCCCTCAATTTTGGTGGCAAACCGCACCCCTCGCATTCGGAGCGATATCGAATCGCCGAGGAATATTTGGAGGTCATTAAAGGTCTGTGGGATTCCTGGGAGGATGACGCCTTTGTTCGCGACAAGGAGAGCGGTGTATTCTTTGATCCGTCCAAAATGCATCGGTTAAATCACAAAGGCGAGTATTTCTCCGTACAGGGCCCGTTAAACATCGCGCGTTCCAAACAGGGCCAACCGGTTGTGTTCCAAGCCGGCTCCTCCGACAGCGGCCGCAATCTTGCGGCCAAGACGGCAGACGCAGTGTTCACCGGGCCCGAGACGCTCGAGGAAGCCAAGGCGTTCTACCAAGATGTGAAGCGGCGCGCCGTTGAACTTGGGCGTTCTCCTGATGAGATTCTGATCTTCCCGGGAATCGGTCCCATCATTGGCCGGACTGAGGAAGAGGCGGAGCGAAAATACCGTGAAATCGCTGAATTGGTGACGCCGGATAAAGCGCTGGAGTACCTTGGACGGTACTTCGAGCACCATGATTTCTCCCAATATCCGCTGGATGAACCGTTCCCGGACTTGGGCGATTTCGGTTCGAACAGCTTCCGCAGTACAACGGAGCGGATTAAGAAACGGGCGAAAGAGCAGAACCTGACGCTGCGGGAAGTAGCGCTGCAGGAGGCGACGCCAAGAACGGTGTTCTTTGGTACGCCGGAGAAGGTGGCGGATATTGTACAGCAATGGTTCGAGGAACCGGCGGCGGACGGTTTTATTGTCGGGGAAAGCGTACCGGGCGGGCTGAGAGATTTCGTGGAATGGGTCGTGCCGATTCTGCAGGAACGCGGATTGTTCCGCACTGATTATGAGGCGGATACGCTGCGCGGCAACCTGGGGCTGCCTGTGCCGGTGAACCGTTACACGGCGCAGCGAGCGCAGCAACAGGCCGGCAGCGTTCGGTAAGTCTATGAAATGAAAGTTGAAGCAGAGGGAGGGCGTTGATGCCATGAGATTCATGAAAACCAAACGCAGTAAAGCCATCTTCGCAGCGGCAATGATGATGGTTGTGCTGCTATCGGCCTGCGGGAGCCAACCAACGGCACAAGAAAGCCCAAAGGCTGAGGCATCCGCCTCGGATGCCGAACAAACAGCTGCCGCCCAAGGCGGGGAACTCACTTATGCACTGGCGACCTCACCCGATACGCTGGACCCGCATCGCAGCGGGCTTGCCGTAGCGGTCCGAGTCCTTCGCACGATCTATGACAGCCTGGTTGTCCAGCTGCCGGACAATACCATCAAGCCGTGGCTGGCGAAGGAATGGACAGTCTCGGAGGATGGGCTCAGCTACACCTTCAAGCTCCGGGAGGATGTCAAATTCCATGACGGAACCCCGTTTAATGCCGAAGCGGTTAAATTCAACTTCGACCGCATTCTCGATCCGGCAACGAAAGCGGCGAATGCGGCTGCCTTGCTTCAGCCGTATAAGTCCTCCGAGGTGATAGACGAGTACACCGTGAAGCTTAATCTTTCGACGCCGTCCAGAGCGTTCCTCGGCAATCTAAGCCAGGCGCTGCTTGGCATCGTCTCACCGACAGCAGCCAAGCAGTACGGCGACCAGCTGGGACAGCATCCGGTGGGAACCGGACCGTACAAATTTGTGAAATGGGAGGAAAACGCTGGCATTCAAGTCGAGCGCAACCCCGATTATCAATGGGCGCCTGAATTGGTCGATAACCCGGGAGCGCCTTATCTAGACGGCGTGAACTTCCGCATTATTCCGGAGGAAGCGACCCGGATCGGAAGCGTGCAGAGCAAGCAAGTGCTCGCTGCCGAAACCGTGCCGCCTCAGAACGCAATCGCTTTGAAGAACGATGCCGAGCTGCAGCTGCTTCAGGCCAATACGGTGGGCCTGCCATATACGTTATTTTTTAACCTGGATCATACCCCTTGGAATGAACTGAAGGCCCGGCAAGCCGTGCAGCTGGCGGTGGATGTGGATGCGATCGTTAAGACCTTGTACTTAGGCACTTACGAGCGAGCTTGGTCCCCATTGTCACCTGGAATATTTGGCTATGATCCATCGCTGGAAAATTTGATTAAGCCCGATCTGACGAAGGCCAACCAGCTTCTGGATGAGTTGGGTTGGGTGAAGGGAGCAGATGGCATCCGCGAAAAAGACGGCAAGAAGCTCACCCTGCATTACGTCGATGGAACCCCGAACCGGGAAAAACGCAACGACATCGCGGTGATCATTCAACAGCAGCTGAAGCAAATCGGCATCGCTGTAGAAGTGGAGATTACGAAGGATGTCCGAACCGTGGTATTTACCAACGGCGATTATGATTTATACGGCAACAGCCAAGTCAACTCTGACCCGAACGCGCTTTATTCGTTCTACCATTCTTATGATCCGGACGGACAGCCCACCTTGTCGCGGCTGAACAGTCCGGAGGTGGATGAGTGGCTGGAGCAAGGCAGAGTGGAGCCGGATGACGCCAAACGGGCGGAGCTGTATCAGAAGGTTCAGCATTACATTATCGACAATGCCATCATTCTTCCGATCTACGTGTACCCTTATACGGTTGCCGCATCCCAATCGGTGCAAGGAATCAAATTCGATTCCCTCGGCTATCCGCTGTTTAACGATGTTTCATTAAAGAAGTAACGCGAAGGGAGTTGTATTAGGAAAATGGTTTGGACGATTTTCCAGCGGCTGATCGCCTCGTTGCTGGTTATTTTCGGATCGCTGGTGCTGGTCTTCACCATTTTGTACATCCTGCCCGGTGATCCGACGGACGTGATGATTGACCCTTCGCTGGCCACGCCGGAGGCAATTGCGGCTTTACGACACCAACTTGGCGTTGATCAGCCGTTCCATGTTCAGCTCCTGCGGTATTTCGGCGGTATTGTCCGAGGGGACTTCGGCAACTCGCTGCTGAATTCGGACCCCGTGCTGCCTAAGATCGTGGAGAGCTTGCCTGCTACGCTCGCCCTAACGGCTGCCAGCGCCTTCGTGTCCGTCGTTGTCGGGATTCTGCTGGGCGTTCTATCGGCGATCCATCGCAACCGGGCGATTGACATCATTGCCCGGATCGTCGGATTATTTGGCATCTCCATGCCGACGTTCTGGTCAGGCATTCTCCTGATCCTCATCTTCTCGATTACGCTGGGGTGGTTCCCGGCAATGGGGTCGGACGGTTGGAGAACTTTGGTCTTACCGGCCCTTGCGCTGGGCACCGTCGGGGCGGGATTTATCCTCCGGATGGTTCGAAGCAGCATGCTCGACGTCATTGGGGAACAATTTATCGTCACTTTGCGCTCTAAAGGACTCACCGAGCGAGCGGTGATGTACCGGCATGCGCTCAGGAATGCCTTAATCCCGGCTGTGACGATGATCGGCATGCTGATCGGTGAGATGCTGGCCGGCACCGTCGTCATCGAGACCGTATTTTCCCGGCAGGGCATCGGCAGGGTGATTTCAGATGCCATCCTGGCCAAGGACTTGCCGGTGGTTCAAGGCGTCATCCTGTTTTCTGCCGCTATTTATGTCCTCGTTAATCTGCTCGTGGACATTTCTTATGCGATGATCGATCCACGAGTTCGACGATCCACTTCATGAGGCTCACGTACTCTATAAACGGGAGGGATATCGAGTGAGAGAAGCGATTTTCTCCAAAACAGTCTGGCGTGAACGTAAGGCCGGAGCTTCGGCTGCACCGCGAAAAGGTCGATTTTCGGTGAATGACCTGCTTCTGGTGTTGGCCGGATTATTCATCTTGTTTATCGTCGCATGCGCGATCGTCCCTTCCTGGATCGCTCCTTACGCTCCGACGGAAATGCTGACGGACCGCATCCTGCAGGCGCCGGGCCGAGCGCATCTGTTTGGTACGGATTATTTCGGCAGGGATGTCTTCAGCGTGATCGTGCATGGAAGCCGCGATTCTCTTTTTATCGGGCTCGCTTCCGTGCTGACCGGCGGGTTAGTCGGCGGGGCTTTTGGCGCCGTCGCCGGGTATGCGGGCGGCTGGGTCGATACAGTCATGATGCGAATCAACGATATTTTGATGACGATTCCGGGGATTCTTCTTGCGCTTGCCATCGCAGCAGCCCTTGGCCCCAGCCTGTTTAACATTGTGCTGGCTGTTGCCGTCTCCTCCGTACCGGGGTATGCCCGCGTGATGCGAGCTCAAATCATGAGCATCAAAAACCGCACGTTCGTGAAAGCTTCCGCCTCCATCGGCGCCTCGCCTTGGTCAATCTTCTGGAAGCATGTGTTGCCGAATTCCCTTTCTCCGCTGCTGGTTATGGCGGCCGTGGGGATCGGAACGTCAATTCTTACGGGATCGGGGCTGAGCTTCCTCGGTCTGGGCGTGCTTCGCGAAATCCCGGACTGGGGGACGCTGCTGTCCCAGGGCAGAGGTTATCTGACCGTAGCTTGGTGGATCTGTACCTTCCCCGGTTTGGCGATCACTCTGTTTGTCCTGGCGGTGAATATGCTGGGGGATCGTCTGAGAGATCATCTGGATCCGAAAAAACTTACGCAGCGATAGGAGGAGGCCATGAGGAGCGCATTGTTGGATATTCAGCAGCTATCCGTTGATTTCAGCACCCGGAACGGACTGATCCAGGCGATTCGGGATGTCACCTTAACGATTGGAGAAGGGGAAACCGTCTGTCTTGTCGGCGAGTCTGGAAGCGGCAAGACGGTCACCTCGAAAGCTATTATGCGCTTGATCGATCATGAGAACGGCAGAATCACAGGCGGCAGCCTCCGCTTAGGGGAAACCGAACTGACAGGACTGTCTGAGGCAGAGCTTCGCCGGGTTCGTGGAAAGAAGATGGCGATGGTATTCCAAGAGCCGATGGCCGCCTTTGACCCGGTCTTTACGATCGGCAGGCAAATTCGGGAAACGATTCTGCAGCATGAGCGGATTTCCAAACGGGAGGCCGATGAGCGTGCGGTTCGCCTGCTTGAACGCGTGGGCATTCCGGAACCGAGGCTGCGGCTGAAGCAATACCCAGGCGAGCTGTCGGGCGGAATGCTTCAACGGGCGATGATCGCGATGGCGCTGTCCTGCGGCCCGGATCTGCTGATTGCAGATGAGCCGACAACTGCCCTGGATGTGACGATCCAAGTGCAAATTCTTAGCTTGCTGAAGGACCTGCAGCAAGAGTTCGGAATGTCGATTCTGCTCATCACGCATGATTTGGGGATTGCTGCAGATATCGCTGATCGTATTGTCGTGATGTATGCCGGAGAAATTGTGGAGGAGGCGCCGGCAGAGCAATTGTTCCGACTCCCACACCATCCGTATACCCGTGGGCTGCTTCGCTCCATCGCCACACTGGATACCGTCCGCGGGACCCGGCTGCATTCCATCGAAGGCTCAATTCCCAGCCTGGCTGAGCCGCCCAGCGGGTGCCGGTTTCATCCCCGTTGCCCTTACGCCACAGAAAGCTGCATGAGGGAAGCGCCGCCTCTAGTGACAGATGCAAAAGGCCGGCGAACCGCCTGCTGGCACTCCGAAGAGCTGGTTCGGCAGGACAGCTGGCTTGCGCCGCCGCAGGAACCGGAAATCGAAGCTGCCCAGATCCACGCAGGCCGTTCTTCCTCGGTGGGCGAGGGAGCCATCTCAACGACCGAACCGATGGATGGAAACGAAGGTGAGGTGCTGTTTGCCGCTGAGCATTTGCGCAAGTATTACCGCGTTCACGGCGGAGGCTTAGGGAGGCGGGCCCGGCTGATCCGTGCCGTAGACGATGTCTCGTTTACGATTAAGAAAGGGGAAACCTTTGGCCTGGTTGGTGAATCTGGCAGCGGGAAGTCGACGCTGGGGAGGGTGCTGTTGCAGATGGAGAGAGCGACTGCGGGCAAAGTATTGTTCGCCGGCGAGGATCTTACCCAATTAAGCGGAGCTGCCTTGCGTTCAGCCCGTCGGCATATGCAGACGATTTTTCAAAATCCTTACGGCTCGTTTGATCCAAGGTGGAAAATTGGAGACAGCATCGCCGAACCGCTTAAGGTTCACGGAGAATTGCCTCCGGGGAAAATCAAGGAGCGCGTTCGCGAACTGTTGGAGCTCGTTGGTCTGGATCCGTCCTGGGACGAACGATATCCGCACGAGTTCTCCGGCGGGCAGCGGCAACGTATTGGCATCGCTCGGGCTATTGCCTTGAACCCGCAGTTCATCCTGGCGGATGAAGCGGTCTCGGCTCTGGACGTATCCGTCCAAGCCCAGATTATCAACCTGCTGCAGGACCTGCAGCAGAGGCTGGGGCTGACCTATCTGTTTATCGCTCACGGACTGCAGGTCGTACGTCATATTTCCGACCGAATCGGCGTGATGTATCTCGGGAAACTGGTGGAAATTGCCCCAAGCGAATCGCTGTTCCTTCGACCGGCCCATCCGTATACCCGGGCGTTAATCGACTCCATTCCCCGCAGCCGCCCAGGCGAGGGGCAAAGGCAGCTCCCCCGCGGCATCGCTGGTGAAATCCCGTCTCCGGCTAATCCCCCGGCGGGCTGCCGGTTTCACACGCGCTGCCCGTTTGCCGTCCCGCGCTGCCGGGAGGAGGAGCCGCAGCTCAGGCCGCTCGAAGGCGGCCATTATGCGGCCTGTCATTTTCCGTTATGAACACCCTAACGGAACGCCGGTTTTGGTCGATTCTCCTGACGTTGTTTTTAGGCTCTTTTGCCGGGGTCTATCACGTCGTGTCGCTAAACGTCTCGCTTCCTGGCTTCATCGACATCTTTCATGCCGAGTTGAATACCGTGCAATGGGTGATTACCGGATTTTCGTTGGCTTGCGGCATGATCGCACCGATCAGCGGATATGTCTGCCTTCGATTTGGGAGTAAACGGGTGTTTCTGTGGTCGCTGGCAGGAATCACCGCGACCTCGCTGTTGTGCGCCATCTCTTGGAACGTTCAGGCGCTGATCGGATTTCGTATCCTGCAGGGAGTGTTCTGCGGCCTGATCCAACCGGTCTCCCTGATGATGATTTATCAGACGCTGCCACGCGAACGCCAACCGGTTGCCGTGAGCGTCTGGTCGTTCTCCACCGTACTGGCCACAGCGATAGGTCCTTCGTTAAGCGGTTGGTTTCAACAGGTAGATTGGCATTTGATTTTTCTCGTAACTGTGCCGCTGGGCATCGGAGCTTGGATCGCTGCGAAGGTAATGCTGCCGGCCGCAGGAGGCGCTGACGCTTCAAGAAAATTAGATATCGCCGGGCTGCTTCTTGCCACCGGAGGAAGCCTGGCCATGCTGCTGCTGTTCGGCAATTTGCATCAATGGGGGCTTGCTTCACCCTTGACCTGGGCGTGCTTGATCGCCGGCGGTGCAGCCTTTGTAATGTTTGTACGTGTGGAGTTGCGCACCCCAGAGCCGCTGTTGAATCTGCGCTTGTTTCGTAATTTACCCTTTACAGCCAGCTTAAGTCTAACCCTGATTCTTACGGTAGCCCTGTACTCCGGGGTGTATTTCATCCCGCTGTTCCTCGAGGAAATCCGCGGAATGACCGCCTTCCATATCGGGCTGCTGTTCCTTCCGGCCGCGGCGTGCTTGACCTTGGCGACCTTCCTCTCAGGGAAAATGTACGCTTCCCGCGGTCCTGCGCTCTTGATTGGTGCAGGCTGCTTGCTGCTGCTGGCGGCCAACCTGCATTTCAGCCGCCTGCATCCGGAGATGACACTGATTTCAGTGATCGTCTGGTTATGCATTCGTAATGCCGGTACGGGGCTTGCCCTCACTCCAGCCACCGGCAGTGCGATGGGGGCAGTATCCGAGCAAGAATCGGGAGATGCTTCGGCATTGCTCAGCTGGCTTAGGCAAATTGTCAGTTCCATCTCACTGGGAATGTTCACGTCCGTCTTTTACGTTCGTTTGGGCATCCATGAAGCTCGCCTCAATATCGGTCCTGAGGAGAGATTGAGTCGAGAGTTATACAGGGAGGCGTATACGCAGAGCATTGGCGATGCCTTTTGGCTGGCGAGCGGGTTGATTGCTGCGTCGATCCCGCTGGTTTGGCTGATCCGCAGAACAAGACAGCCACAAGATGCCGGTGCTCCTGCCTTCAAACGTTCTCTATGAGGAAAAATAAGGAAACACAGCTTATTAACCGGCAGGAGGCAAGAGCCTGATGAAAGTTGCTTTGTTCAGCTTGATGATGAATGTTCCTAATGCGGTAACCGGAGAATCGTGGACGGCACAGCAAAAATTTCAAAATGTGATCGACCAGGCCATCCTCGCCGAAGAGCTGGGGTTCGATGCTTATGGGATCGGAGAGAGACACGGGGAACCCTTTCTCTCTTCTTCCCCTCCGTTGGTGCTGACCGCGATTGCTGCACAGACCAACCGCATTCGCCTTCTCACCACCGTTACGGTGTTAAGCGTGCTTGACCCGGTTCGGGTCGCTGAGGATTATGCTACCTTGGACCATTTGTCCGGAGGAAGGCTGACGATGATCATCGGCAAAGGTAACGATCCTCGGCATTACCCGCTATTTGGCATCACAGAAGAAGAGCAGTGGGAGTCGCTTGCCGAACGATACGGTTTGTTGAAGCGGCTCTGGACAGAGGAGAAGGTAACCTGGTCGGGCCGTTACCGACCGCCGCTACAAGAGGTGACGACCTTTCCGCGACCTTTCCAGCCGGAAATCCCCATATGGCATGGCAGCGCGTCCAGCACGTTGTCTACCGAGCTCGCCGCCCGGTATGGGGAGCCGATTTTTTCTTCGAACTCTTTTCACCAAATGGATAAATATAAAGCCTTAATCGATCATTATCGTGAACGATTGGTTTATTACGGCCACGATCCCGATCAAGCGGTGGTGGGGGCGGGTTCGGGCAGTTTGTATCTTGCGGATACGTATGAGGAGGCCTTGCGGCGGTTTCGGCCTTATTATGAAGTGTTCAGCGGAACGGAAGCTGCCAAGCACAATCAGTCGCCGTTCACTTCACTGGAGGATGTGGTGGAACGGGGGCCGGCCTTGATCGGCAACGCGGAACAGGTCATCGCCAAAATCCTGAAATATCACAAAGCATTCGGCCATACCGTGCTGGGGATCAGTGTGGATGGATTAAGCGAGGCTGAGCAACGCGAACAGCTTCACCGGTTTGCCGAAGAGGTGCTGCCTGTATTGAAACGGGAGATTCCCAGCCCTGTGTTCCGCGGAATTTAATAAAAAGAGCTTCTTTACACCCATAAGGGGGAAGAGAAGCTCTTTTTTGCTGTGCGCTCAACCGCCCAGCTGCGATTTCACTTGCTGCACTTCCTGATGGTCCGCTATCATCGCCGGTTGGTAGAATCCCTTCGACTGAGCCAGCTGGAACAGCTCGTATTGCGATTTCTCGCAATTGTCCCGAATTTGCTGAATCGTTGATCTCAGCTGGGGATTCGCGCATTCAGAAATGACGCTGGAGTAGGTGGTCAGGCTGCTTTTGACCATAGACAACGCGTCGTTCACCATATCTTTATCCTGCATCATCGTGTCAAGCTCCTCCTAATTTAGAAATGACATCAGCTGCTGCTTCGTATTTAGTGCGTCTTGGGCTGATTTTTGGAAATAGGCTTTGACCTGCGGATCAACGGCTTGCTGGGCGTAGGCAAGCATTTTTTGATGGGCCGTTTCATGAGCGCCGATCAGATGCCGCAGGCTTTGCAGCTCTTGTTGATTGATATGGGACATGCCATCTGCTCCTTTCACTTGGTATTCGCCGGTTATTGTTTGCATAACTGGAGCAAATATGCGGAGGAGGCGTTTTTTCTTGGAAAAAAGCAGCGGATCTATGAAGAGCATTACAATTCTCATCCCATGTGAACTATTAAAATAGTCACTGTAATTTTGCGGAAAATAGTTAAAAATAAAGATGAAACGTTATCTAGACTCATTCCAATGAGGCAGTTCAAGCAGCAGGGTATCAATCTATGAAAATTTAATACAAAGGTGGAATCATCATGTCCAGGCGAGGCAATCCTTTCCAATTGTTGAAGAGATTCAGGTTCCATTCGCTAACTGGCAAAATGCTGGGAATGATCGTGCTGCTTATGACGATATGCGCCGTTTCTTTCACGTTGGTGGCCTATTATGAGGTTCAACGATCCATGACCAGTCAGATGAAGAGTGACGGGACGACTCTGGTGACCAATATTAAACGCGAAATCATCAGCAATAAGTTGTTGGATAAGAAAGAACTGCAGAAGGTATTTCAAACCATCATGGAGGAAGGCGACGGCAATCTTATTTATGTCTCGCTCTACGATGCCCAGGGGAATCTGATCGTATCGGATAACAGTCAGATTGCTGGAGGCTCCGCAGGAGAAAATGACGCCGTTGCTTCTGCATCGCTCACGAAGTCGAGCATGGATTTAACCACCGTGGTGGCCAAACAAGAGACCACAGGCCAAATACTAAAAACGCCAAGCGGTGAGAAGGTTTATAATATTTCAACGGATTTTACATATAACCAGGAGCTCTCCGGTGCATTAAATTTGGGGATCTCGCTGAAAAGCATGAATGAGCAAATTCGTGATGCCCTGATTGAGACGATCGGGATGTCGCTGATCATATTGCTGCTAGCAGTTGGCTTGGGCATTTGGATGGGGCGCCGGATGATCCGTCCGATCCAGAAGATGTCTGAATGCATCAAGCGGTATGCTGCAGGGGATTTTACAGAAGAATTTCACCATCACAGCCAGGATGAAATCGGCAAAATGGCTCAGGATCTGGCCCATATGCGCAGCAAGCTGGGCGGAATGATGGAGAACATCCAGCAACGTGCCAGCCAAGTCACCTTCGGTTCGCAGCAGCTCTCGGTAATGATCGGAGAGAGCTCGCAAGCGGCGAAGGAAATCTCAACCGCGACCGAAGCGCTGGCGACCGGTTCCAGCGATTTGGCGGTGCATGCGCAGGAGGGGTTTGAGCGGCTGAATAGCTTAGCCGAAGAGATTGTTGCCCTGACCGCGCGGGCAGACCAGATGAAGGCAAGAATTGAAGAGACGCAGGAAGCGAACCAAACGACGATGAACAGCATGAAGCAACTGCAGAAGGCGATCCGGGATAACGCGGAAGTTACCGTCAACATCGAGGAGCAGGTGAACGACCTCAGCGACAAATCGCAGTCAATCACCCAGGTGACGACCGTGATTAAGGCGGTTGCCGAGCAAACACACTTATTGGCGCTGAACGCTATGATCGAAAGTGCAAGGGCTGGCGAACAAGGTCGGGGCTTTGCGGTAGTGGCGGAGCAAATTCGCAAGCTGGCGGAACAAACGACAGGTTCGGTGCAGGGGATCGAGGAGATGGTGCGAGAAGTGGCTGCTGCGGTTGAGAAGACCCGGGAGTATATGCACCAGGGGACCGAAGTCATTACTCGGACGAGCGAGGTGTCGCGGGAGACGGGACAAGCGTTCCGGCAAATCGATCAGACGATCCATCAGATGATTGCAGGCATGCAAGAGCTGATCGAAGGCATCACGCAAGTAAACAGCGACAAAAACGAAGTGATCGGCACCATCGAAAACATCTCCTCCATCGCTCAGGAATCTACGGCATCGACTGAGGAAATCTCGGCTTCTACCGAACAGCAACTCGCCAGCATGGAGCAGGTGTCCGCTTCGGCCGTCGAGATGAAAGAGATCGCCGACGATTTGCATCGGATGGTGGGACAATTTAAGTTCTAAGTTGATAGCCACCAAGAACACCCCGTTTCTCTCAATTTTTTCGGAGGAACGGGGTGTATTTTCTTCCGCTTCAGATATTTTGCTTTATAATAGAACCCAGGCAATGGCTTGAACGATGACATGAGAGGTGGAGGGTGCATGAAGACGACAGAGCTGGCTGTTCCCCGATTAGGGGTGGGCGCGGTCATTCGGAATGATCGGGGAGAGATTCTAATGGTGCTGCGTAATCGGGAGCCGGAAAAGGACACTTGGAGCATCCCCGGCGGCAAAATCGATATCTATGAGACGATGGAGCACGGCGTTGTGCGGGAAATCAAAGAAGAGGTGAACCTCGATATCGCAGTCATTGGGGTACTGTGTACGGCAGAGACGATCCAACCGGAAAAAGCAGAGCATTGGGTCTCGGTGATTTACGAAGCGGAGATTGTTGGCGGCGAGCTGCGGAATATGGAGGAAGGGGGCGCGATCGGGGCGATCGACTGGTTCCCGCTCCATCGCTTGCCGGACAAGCTGGCTAGTTTCACAACGGCTGCGGTTGCGGCGTTAAGGCAACAGAAGTAGGCGGGGAATAAGAAAAAGGGGAGACCTGTTCCATCAGCGTGGATATCGGTCTCCCCTTTCGTTGGAACGAGTAATCATCCGCGTTTGGCCAATGACAGGCGAAGCTCGCGCCGCTGTCCGTGCACCTGTGCGTACACCGCAACGAGCTGGGTTAACAAGCCGGCGATGCACACACCGGTCCAGCCGAAATGCGCATAGCTGAACGAGCCAATCCAGGAGCCCAGAGCTCCGCCGATGAAGTACGAGACCATATAGATCGTATTGATACGGTTGCGGAACTCGTCGCTGATGGCGTGGATGCGGGCCTGGTTGGAGATCTGTGTCGACTGGACACCAAGGTCGAGCAGAATGACGCCGACAACCAAGCCCGCCAAGGTGTAGCCGAAGCCGAGCATGCAGGCGTAGGCGAGGATCACCGCGCCCATGCCGATGGCGATGGTGAAGCGCGGGCTGCGCCGATCGGCCATTCGCCCGGCGACCGGCGCAGCCATGGCCCCGACGACGCCGATCAGGCCGAAC